>CAJZEE010000005.1 GCA_915066865.1 uncultured Veillonella sp. | reverse complement strand
ATCCTGTATCAGATGGTAACGCTAAAGCCGCTGCTTTCACAGCCTCAGGAGACTCCACCTGTTTTTCTTGGGCTACCCGAATTTTGGTAGCCTCTATAATCTTATCTAAAATCAATGGTTACACCTCGTGGGTTGCTTTCACAAACTGTTCCATTGTAGCAAGCGCCTTGCCAGAGTCGATCATATGTTTCGCCTCTTCAATGCCCTCTGCTAATGTAATGCCATCTTTTGCAAGGTAAATCGCCATGCCAGCATTGAGAAGAACTGCGGTACGTTTACCGCCTTGCTCACCACCGAGAACGCGGCGTGTAATCTCAGCATTTACTGTTGCGTCGCCGCCTTCAAGCTCAGTTTTATCAGCGTATTCGAAACCATATTCCTTAGGATCGAATTCGTAATTTGTGAAAGTACCATTATTAATTTCGCATACGTACGTTTTGTTGGTAGCTGTAATCTCATCTAGACCGTCGAAGCCATGTACCACGGCACCGCGTTTAACACCAAGATTAGCCAATACGCGAGCCAACGGTTCTACCAGAGATTTATCGTACACACCCATCAACTCCACAGTTGCGCCTGCAGGGTTTGCCAACGGTCCTAGGATATTGAACACCGTACGAACGCCCAACGCCTTACGTACAGGACCTGCATACTTCATAGCTTGGTGATATACAGGAGCAAACATAAAGCACATATTGGCTTTGTTAAGAACCGCTTCGTTTTGCTCGCCGTTAAGCTCTAATTTAGCGCCCAACGCTTCAATTAAATCTGCAGCACCACATTTACTAGATACACTGCGGTTACCATGTTTCGCTACAGGAATACCTGCTGCAGAAATGATAAAGCCAGAAGTCGTAGAAATATTAAAAGTATTAGCCTCATCACCGCCAGTACCTACGATTTCTACAACTGTACCTTCATGAGGCACAGAACCAGCCTTCTCGCGCATAACCTCAGCAAAAGCCGTAACCTCATCGACAGTAGGGCCTTTTGCCGCTAAAGCGCATAAGAAACCAGCCATAGGCACCTCGGGTACATCGCCGCTCATAATCTTGTTCATTGTATCTTTAGCAAGGTTGTAAGATAAATCCTGACCATGCGTTACTGCATATAATGCGTCTTTAATCATTTTAAATCTCCTTTTGAGGATATCTATTAAATTAATACCATTCTACCTAGTCGGTAACGATTGGGTCATGCACTCAGCCTCCAAGTGACCACCCCCCGCTATGCGGGGCGCCAAGTCGGCTTCGCACATAACCCAATCGTACCTATCCAGCTAAAAACCATACCAATTTAATAGATATCCCTCAAACAAACTATTATCAAATGATCCTGCGCATTATATGGAGTAATGCACAGGTCATTTCTTTATAAGAGGCGGGAGTATAGAACGGCGTAGCCGTTCTCTTCCCTTATGATGATTTACAACTTTTTATTTATGGTAGTGATGGGACCGGATTTGGCTCTAAATTAAAGTTTAGTCGAGATGGTGGTCATAAAACGACTTTGGCCCTATCCCGAAGGGATAGACCTGGCCAGTGGAGGCTTTAGGGCCACTAGCTCGACTACTAAGGTATTTAAAGCAAATACCGGTCCACAGTGCTACTTAGATAAGAAATTGCGAATCATTTGTTCCCCGTTTGGTGTCATGATGGATTCCGGATGGAATTGCACTCCATATATCGGGTAGTCTTTATGTTCTACGCTCATTACTTCGCCGTCGTCTGTAATGGATGTGACGATGAGTTCGCTTGGCATGGTTTCGTCAATAATTGCCAAGGAGTGGTATCGTGCGACTTCGAATTGTTCAGGCAAGCCCTTAAGGATTTTGGATGGGTGTACTTGTTTCGCCACGCTTTGTTTGCCGTGCATTACTTGTTTAGCGTAGGAAACGGTGCCGCCGAATACTTCGCCGATGGCTTGGTGTCCCAGGCATACGCCGAGGATTGGGAATTCACCTTTGCATTCGCGCAATAGCTCTTCGTATACGCCCGCATCAGCTGGTCTGCCAGGTCCTGGTGAAAGTATCACATAGTCTGGTTTCAAAGCGCGGATTTCTTCAACTGTTAATTCATCGCTGCGGATAACTTTAATATCTGGATTGATAGATCCTACTAATTGATATAAATTAAAGGAGAAACTATCGTAATTATCTATAAGGAGTACCATTATTCTACCTCCTGTGCATCTGTAATTGCGGAAATCATGGATTGGCCTTTGATCAAGGTTTCATTAAACTCGCTTTCAGGAACGCTATCTCGAACGATGCCTGCACCAGCGCGAACATAGACCTTACCGCCTTTATTCATGGCCATGCGAATACCAATACATACGTCCATATTACCAGAGAAGTCGATGTAACCTACGGCACCGCCGTATACGCCGCGTGGGCTTTTCTCAAGTTCGTGTAAAATCTCGATGGCACGAATCTTAGGCGCCCCAGACAAGGTGCCTGCTGGCAGTGTAGCCCCGATAGCATCGAGTGCATCTTTACCGTCTTGAATATCACCACTTACAGTAGATGTAATGTGAATTACATGGGAGAAACGTTGCAACATATGTAACGCCTCTACTTTTACGGAACCGAATTTAGAAATTTTACCTAAATCGTTGCGACCAAGATCAACGAGCATGTTATGTTCAGCCAATTCTTTTTCGTCATTGATGAGTTTTTCTTCAATGGCAAGATCCTCTGCTTCGTTTTTACCGCGACGCATAGTGCCTGCAATTGGGAAGGTGTACATTTTACCATCTGTCATTTTCACCAAAGTTTCTGGAGAAGCACCTGTGAGTTCTACATCCCCACCAGATAGATAGAACATGTACGGAGATGGATTTAAAGTACGCAACACGCGGTATGCATTTAACAAGCTACCTTCAAACTCTGCTTCGCGGCGATTAGATACAACGCATTGAAAGATATCCCCTTCCTTGATGTAATATTGCGTTTTTTTAACAACTGCTTCAAACTCGTCCTTTGTAAATTCTGAAGTAAATTCTGTTTTAAGGATGCCTTTTGGAATGTCAGCCTCTTTACCGTTCGCTACGAGGTCAGCTAATGCTTTCAATTCGAGCTCAGCCTTGTTGTAGTTGCGTTCCAAATCATTGGTGCTAATGTTAGCGATTAAATAAATTTTATTTTTGTAGTGGTCAAAGGCGATTACCTTATCAAAGAGCATAAGGTCTACATCGTTTACCATCGCAGAGTCATCATCTGGCGTTGAGAAATCCAATGTTGGCTCGATATAGCGAATATATTCACATGCGAAGTAACCTACAAAGCCACCTGTAAAAGTTGGTAACTCTTCTAAGTGAGGACTTTTATATTGGCTCAAAATATTGCGAATTTCTGCGGCAGGATTAGAGCACTCAAAGGTACGTGTCGTACCGTCTTTGATGGTCATTTTATGGTTTTTGCAGAAGAGCTCAATCTTAGGATCGTAGCCCAAGAAGGAGTACCGGCCCCAATGATTACTATTATCCGCACTTTCAAGCAAGTACGTATGACTGCTCACTTGTTTTAACGCTTTCAACACACTAATCGGCGTACGTACGTCGGATAAAATTTCCATATATACAGGCACGATATCGTAGCCCGGTGCGATAGCTTTCACACGGTCAAGACTAGGGAAAATCATGAGAACCTCCATCTGGCATTTGCCAATAAAAAACTCGCCCATGACAATATAACGTCAAGGACGAGTTTATAGTTCTATTATTACAATATGATTGTATGTGCTATAAATCGCGGTACCACCTTGTTTGAATGCAGTGCATTCCCCTTTCGCAGGATACTAACATATCCCTCACGACTAACGCTCGTGTGACGTCGCACCATACTAGGAATGACTATGAAAGTTCATTCTGTTCCATGCGCCCTCGGTGGTCCATTTAATAAGCTGCGTACTACGGGTTCTCAGCTAATCCCGCTCTCTGTGAGTGCATTTCCTATTTTTATCTCCACCTCATCGGTTTCTTTTAGGCGAGTATAAAATTATAATCTGATTATAATGTTTCTATAGAATGAAAGTCAAGAAGTTTTAATTTCTGATTGTTGTTCAGCCATAAAAAGATCTTTAACATACAATCTTATATATCATATTTTATGTATCATAATGCATAATAAAAAATACTATTACTTTCTTTATCATATAACGCAGAGGTTTTATTATACAGCAGATACAATACATATATATTGATGATAGGAACAAACAAGACAACAATCCAAAATATACTACTATTACTATCTTTCAAACGTCTACAGATCATTACAATAATAGTATATATAAGATAAAAGTATAGAACATATCGCAAATCATAGTTTTCGATATTATAATTTAATATCATATTGTATATTATAAACGCTAAATATACATTGAACAGATTCCATTGGCGAACTGTGCTTCGTCTATTAAGCCAAAGACTGTCAATTAATATGCTTTTATAAAAATCTGTTAAAAGAGGCCTTTTATCTTGGCGACTATAAAAAGAGTTTATAGCTTTAATTTGAGACGTAGTTAAATCATTACGCTCACCCCAGAGTACATCTATAACCTTATTACCAAAAATGATTCCCTTAAGTTCAACAGTATTATCTCGTAACCAAAGTTTCCTAGGTACTACAGAAAACAACAACATTGAACACAAAAGACATGGATAGAATATATCTGGCACATCAACGCCCCATAATATAATATTGTTGGACTCAAAAATAGCTTTTCCGTAAGAAAAGTCAAAATGCTTTCCACCCAATAATATCAATAATAAAAATACAGTAATTATGATATTTAACCAATTAAATCGCTCTTTTTTATAATATTTCAAGCTAGCATAATTTGTAAAAGCTACAAAAAGAATATAAATAACTGTGCCCACATAATATATAATGTCATAAATTCCTTGAGTATATACTATCTCCGGAAGAGTGGATAAAATAAAGATATTTATTCCTATACCAATAAACACCAATAAGTTTATAGAAATGTATGTCTGTATATTGATTGTAAATAATTTAATTGTCTTGAAACATTGAACTAATGTTAATAATTCAAGTTTAAATTTTATTAATTCAGAATATAAAAGCTGTCTCATTGCTCTTTATCATATAGTAAGCATCATAATATTTACATTATTTGAAAATATTATACTTCTCCAATATAAAACTCCTGTTCCTTCATTAACAACCAACACCGCTAAGACATTCCATTTAATTATCTATATACCAAGATTTCTTAAACAAAAGATGATAGCTAACAAAAATATTGATATACGGAATAAAAAGGCCAATCATCCAAAATAGTTGCAATTATATGTATAATCTGTAGACTTCCAAAATAAATATAAGACAAATACTGACTACCTTGAAGTGGAGTCCCTTGAATAATCCCTATCAACAAAATGAATATAAGGTAAGCTAAAAATTTACTAACTATTAATCCACACACAGCCCACAAATATGCTAATCTGCCTATGCGTTGATTCACTCGTAACATTTCTATATTTTGTTTAAATAGGAAAAGTTCATTATCTAGCCACATTAAAAATTCTCTCTTCGCTCTCATAACAATTTTCTAATCCTCTTTATTCTAATATAAATATATGTATATTAAAATATTAACCTTATGGTCTAAAATATTTATATTGTTTACGCTAAACACTAATAGTATACTGAAATTACATATGTTATCAGTTCCTACTAATTATTTTGTGGAAAAGAGAGCCTAAGTTTTTATTTTATCCATCAACTACTGGATTCAAGACACCATTGCAAATGACACGCTTCCTGACTTAATATTGGGAATGAAGTCAAAAAAAATATAGAATTACTAATTTTTCTGGTACTATAAATTGTACTAAGACTAGTGAAGGAGAGATACTTTGGAAACGTGGAAACGTACGGTGTATATAAGTTTAATATGTGTATTCTGTACATCCTTTGGGGTGAGCCAATTAGCACCTATTCTCCCTCTATATTTTCATGATTTAGGAGTTCAAACGCCATCGGCTATGTCTCTCTGGTCAGGTTTAGCAACCGGTGCAACCTATTTAATCGTATGTTTAGTGGCACCATTTTGGGGCCGTATAGCAGATAAAAAAGGTAGAAAAATCACATTAATACGATCTAGCTTTGGAATGGCTTTATGTAATATATTGCTCGCCTTTCAAACAACGCCTGAAGGGGTTGTAATAATTCGTCTCATACAAGGTTTAGTGAATGGTTTTTATTCTGCAACCATTACATTAATTGCCTCAGAGTCCCCCATCGAACGAACTGGCTGGGCACTTGGCCTATTAGCTTCGGCCAATCTAGCGGGCTCTCTAATTGGACCTTTATTAGGTGGTTATATTGCGGATACCATAGGTATTCGCAATGACTTCATCTTGGTTGGTATACTCATGGGTTTAGCTGGATTATTAGCCACTATATTTATCCATGAAAATTATGTACCAAAGCCTAATGTTGAGAAACTGTCTATTAGCAAGCTAAAAGAACAAATTCCTGAATTTAATAGTATTGTAGCATTGTGTGTAGCATCATTTATTTATGCTATATGCATCATGTCCTTACAACCTGTTATCTCCGTATATATTAAAGGCATTGTTCCGAGTAATACTGAAAATCTAGCATTTATTGCAGGCGCTGTCTTCTCAGCTATGGGTATTGCGCAATTAATAAGTAGTTCTCCTCTCGGTAAATTAGTTGATAAAATTGGGCCTCGCAAGGTATTAGTCGTATCTCTTATCTATGTAGGCTTATTTAACATCCCTCAAGCCTATGTGACTGATGTTTACCAGCTAGCACTCATTCGATTTTTACAAGGCTTCGGCCTAGGTGGTATGTTACCGGCATTAAATACCTATCTTTCTTCAAAAACGCCTCGTGAGTTTACGGGACAGGTATTCTCCTATAACCAATCAAGTTTATTTCTTGGTTATTTCTTAGGTGCTGTCGGTGGTGCAAGCTTAATGGCTTGGCTAGGTTTTACTACCTTATTCTGGGTAAGTGGTGGTCTATTTATAATCTCTGCACTCTGGATTGGTTTAAAACTCAAATAATACGTATACAAAGCAAAAGAAAACCCTTCTATATATCTGATTGGTAAAAGTTATATGCTCACGCATATGACTCAATCTAATCAGTGTTAGAAGGGTTTTCTTTTACAATATAGTTTTATTAGACTAGAGTAACAATAGCATGATGACTACTGTCGCAATAATACAAGGCACGGCATTGCGTTTTGCCATTTCCATAGGGTTGATACCTGCCAGTCCTGCGATGATAATACCTGCACCAGCTACTGGACTCATACTACGACCGATACCAGCACCCAATTGAGCCATGGAACCGAGTTGCATAATGCCATAACCAAAGTCTGCTGCATGAGGTGTGACAGCACCGTTAAAGGCAAGAGCTGCCGCATTGCCAGAACCAGAGATAACCGCCAATAAGAACGGACCAAAGGCTGCCCCGATTTGGGCGATTTGTTGAGAGTTCTTCATGCCATCAATAAGGGCACTTGTAAGCCCGATGAGTTGCATCCCTGCTGTGAAGCAAGCTGCTGCAGCCATAAGGCCAACGACATCACACATACCATCGCCAGTACCACGGAAGAACTTCTTAACAGCTTCTGTCACATTAGGACGCACGGCAATGATACCAATAGCAGTACCGATGAGCATAGATACAGGAACAGAGATTTCTGGGATAACCGCCACTTGTTTACTACCTAATACAAGTAATACAAGAGGAATAATGGGAATGATTGCATAGAAATAATTTACTTTGAATTCTTTACCTTCCGCTGCAGTATCGTTTTTCATTACATACCCGGTATGCTCCTTCTTAACGATAGCTACGATGTTAAGCAAAATAGCGGCTACTACGATACCGATAATTGCTTGCATGGAGAAGCTGGCAATAACTGTCATTACGTCTACCCCCGCTAGTTGTGCCACTTGAGGGTTGAACATAAGGCCTGGACTCAAGGAACTACCCCATGTACCTAAGAAGATAGCAGAACCAGCCATCGCTGGCTGTACTCCAGAACGAATGAGGGCAGGAATCAATAATGCACCTACGGCCGCAGCACAACCTGCCGCTGTAGGCAATGCAATATTAATTAAAAATGTAATAATAACAGCGCCAGGAATGATGATTTTCGTCATCTTTTTGAGGCCTGCAGAAATGAAATACACCATGTGCTCTGTACATTTTGTATATTCCATAACATAGCTAAAACCTAACACCGTACAGATTGTTGGTACAAGACCTGGATTCGTAAGTTCTTTCACAAAGGCCGTCGTACCAGCACCAAGCTGCCCACCAATAAAGCACATCAGTAAGCCCGATAATAGTAAAACGAGCCGCGTTTCAAACTGTTTAATAATAGCGATAAACGTCGCTACTACGATAACAATACCTGTAATAACCATAACCCTCCTATCCGTGTACATAGGATGCAAGATAGCTATATCCCCTCTATAAACACTTTACATCCAATACACAAACTAACAACACTAAATACAATAGTCCTATCTATGTCTTACACCTAATAGGCCTAACTATAGTAAAAGTAATCACTTAATTATATACAGTATAACTATATAACTATATAACTACTTATCTATATAACTACATAAATACATAAAGAAGTATATTAAACAAGCTTTGTTTCTTCCAAGCTAAGTTTTCTAAGTACCTTGTCAAGCACCGCTGCACCCGTTACAATATCATCCATTTCAGCAAATTCTGCAGGATTATGACTGATGCCATCACGGCATGGAATAAAGATCATTCCCGTCGGAACTACCTCCGCCCAATGCATCGCATCATGACCGGCACCACTCGGTATTGTCATGTACTCCACACCGACAGACTTAACAGCTTCTTCGATTTCTCGAATCATCGCCGGGTGCATCTCTACTGGATGGTCCTGTGCAATTGTTTCAATTGTATACGATAATCCACGTTTCTCGGCAGTAATGTCAATAAATTCTTTAACAAGAGTAACTACAGAATTACGAGCTACCTTAGAAATACTGCGAATATCTACCCCTAGCTTTACAGCACCAGGAATGACATTCATCGCGCCAGGCATAACCTCTACAACACCAACAGTACCCACCACGGGTGGCTCCTCTTGCATGGATGCAATCTCCTCGATACCGAGGATGATTTTTGAAGCCCCACATAGAGCATCATGACGCAAGTTCATCGGCGTAGCGCCACTATGATCGGCATTGCCCCGAATGGTCACATAGAATCGCTCTGGCGCTGCAATACCAGTTACAATGCCAATCGTTTTCTGTTCGTGCTCCAGCACCTTGCCCTGCTCGATATGAATTTCTGTGAAAGACTTTACAGGTCGTTTATATGCCATTGTTTCAATCCCATCGGGGTTTAAATTACGACCTTTCAAGGCTTCGTACAAAGAAATTCCTTGTTTATCTACCAAGTGGTGTAAGTCTTGTAATGTCAATTCACCGCGCATGGCCTTACTGCCTAGTGTAGCATTCCCAAAGCGACCAGACTCTTCACACATAAAGGACACCACAGCGATGGTATGATCATGTTCATAACCATCGTCGATCATGCTACGAATTACTTCAATAGCAGATAACACGCCGACCACACCATCGTAATTGCCTCCATTGGGCACGCTATCCGTATGAGACCCCACCATAACAGCTGGTAAATCTGGTTTCTTACCAATCTTATAGCCAATGACATTACCAAAATCGTCTATTTCAACGGATAAACCCGCATCAGTCATGCGATCTATAATATATTGACGTCCTGCCCAATCTGCATCGGTGAAAGCAAGGCGATTAATGCCCTCACCAGGAGCCGTCAATTGGGCCATAGCCTCAAAATCCTTAACCAATCGCTCTCGTTGAATCATGTAACACCTCACAATCTATTACATCAATTACTGACAAACCATATGATGCTAGTATATAAAGCTTATTTTAAATAGTGAGCTGCAATGGTACCTAACGCTACAATACCGTTTAACATATCTTCTTCATCGATATCAAAGAGCGGATTGTGATGCGGTGCTTTAATGGCAGATCCCACAACCATATAGGTCGCTCTACCACCGCGATCGATGACACGATTCAAGAAGTACGCACAGTCTTCACTACCGCCACCGCTGTAATCGAAGGGAACCTCTTTAAAGATCCCAAGTGGTTCCACGATAGCTTGTACTTCACGAGCTAAATCATCGCTGATGCGACCTGCCGGAGTTTCTCCTTGTTTTGTGATTTCAAAGGTACAATCGTGCATTTCTGCAGCACCTTTAATAATAGTCTTCGACCGTTCAATCATGTAGTCATTGATTTCTGTAGTGGCACCACGAGTTTCTAGTTTAAGAACTGCCACATCAGGCGTCACATTGCGGCCTGTACCGCTTTCAAAAACACCTACATTCATGCGAGAGGCGCCTTGACTATGACGAGCGATGGCTTGTAAGTTAAGAACCGCTGTACAACCTGCGAGCATTGCATTTTGTGCTTTTTCTGGGGAACCACCAGCATGAGCAGAATAGCCGTAGAACACCGCATCAAGTTTTGTTGTCGCTAAGAAGCCATGATCGCTACACGCAAAACAATTGGATAGATTTTCATTAAACCCAATATGCATGCCGAACATCAAATCTACATCATCCACAACGCCCGCTTCCGCCATCGCTTTAGCACCGCGCACGCCTTCCTCTGCAGGTTGGAAAATGAGTTTAATAGTTCCTTTGAATTCATCCTTGTGCGCAGCCAAATATTCAGCTAGGCCTAGCCCCATCGTCATATGTGCATCATGACCACAGGCGTGCATCGCCTTATCGTGACAAGAACGGAATCCTTCCTTTGTAGGCACATGGCTATCCTCTTTAGCTTCGATAACATCGTTAGAGTCCATGTCTACACGAAATGCTACTACAGGGCCTTCACCACCGAAGTTCATAGTTGCAACAATGGCCGTTTTACCATAGCCCATCTTTTCTACAAGCTCAGGATTTGCGCCTTCTTTGATGGCTCGATCCATAGCGGCTTTCATAATCTCATCACTAGGCAAGCCCATGCGAGATTCTAAATCGAGTACATCTGCGCCTAACGCCACATCATAGCCCAAGGAAATAAGCCTATCCGCTACCTTCGCAGCAGAGCGATACTCAAGCCAAGCAGGCTCAGGGTACATATGAAAGTCGCGACGCATAGCGATTAACGCATCGCGCCGTTGTTGCACAAAATCTTTTACAGACATAAATACCTCCGTAACAAACTAATAATCACGTATACATTTACTATATGAATAGATAGGTAAATAGTCAACTAAATGGCGCATGTATACAGTATCTAAAATATACTTTATGATATAACAAAAACACATATACCACGAAACGACTTCTGTGATATATGTGTTCTTCTTGATGTTTTCCTGTCGACATATTTTATTGATATATTTATATTGATGTGCTCTTATCGATTCATTCTAATATTGTTTTATTCAGTTTTGCCAGTACCTCTCGTTTAATAGTTCGTTGTCTATCCCAAGCAATGATAACAACGGTAGCAATAATCATAGCCATACCAATTAGCCCTAATAGACTAAATTCATTTCCTAAAAAAGCCCACCCAAAGAAAGCCGCCGAAATAGGTTCAATAGATGACAAAATAGATCCTGGTACGGCCCCAATTCGTTTAACCCCTTCTAAATAGGCATTGAAAGATACTATCGTCCCTAGAAATATGACATTGAAACAACCAATAACAGTCCATGCGTCCCACACTGCATATGAATTCGGTTGATGGAATAATATAGCGGCTACAATACCACTAATAAGCATTCCAAACCCTACAATAGGCAATGTGCCATATTTGTAGAGTAAATCAACAGGAGAAATACTATATACGGCTACACCGACAGCAGATAAAAGCCCCCATACGAGAACCGCCATCGGGAAGCTTTCAATAGAAAGACCATCACCATTCCCCATCAAACAAATGGTCCCCACTAAAGCAAGTATAACAGAAACCGTCTCCCCCTTGGATGGTCGTTTACCATAGCGAACCAGCAGGTAAATAATAATCATAGACGGCGCCAGATATTGTAAAACCGTTGCAATGCCAGCTCCAGCTAAAGCAATGGATCTAAAGTATGTATATTGACATAATGCCATTCCAAATACGCCAAAAACAATGAGTCCTAGCGTATCCTTTACACTATGAAATACATTAAAGATAGAGTTTCCAAATCTAAACCATGCATAAATAACAGTTAGTAAACCTGCTGTAATCAATCGCATAGTTACTAGCCATTCCAAATTCACATCTCTAAAATTGCTTAAGAACTGTACGGATGCACCTGATACACCCCATAAAACAGCCCCTAATAGAGTTATAATAACACCAATAACTTCATATTGTTTCATGCTAGTCACCGAGCAAAGATACGTGAACTTTCACAACCACCTTACGGATTTTAATAGGTTTATCGTTTACAGCCAGCAAGGGCCGATGAACATCAGAGGGGAAGAATACAGTGTAGTACCCTTCTGGGCAATGGATTTGCCCTTCATCAACAGCTTCGTTAGGATAGAAATAGCAATCTCGATCCGGATAGGACTCCACAGGTTTAACGAACCCTTTATCTACGAAAAAGCCCATGTTTTCCTCGCCGCTCACCATAAATTGGATATCTACATAATTCCGATGCGATTCCGGTTTTGTAGCTTCAAATAGTTTTGTTTCTACATCGTCTACGTTCGCATACATCATGTCGCCCTCAATGGCATGACGTCCTCCAGGCAAAGCTTTCAAGTCTGCATTTTTCAAGAAATCCAAAGCGCGCACGATGGCTTTAGGATAGCCCATTTTTGTATAATCTGCGGTAATACTAGAAAAAAACATACACAATCCTTTCACAATATCTATGGATATGGCACCACAATAAACCAGTTATATTACCTTTTATGTTAGCACATATATACATAAAGAACTAGCTATTCTCTTATGTAAAAGCCCTCCATACGCTACATATATGGAGGGCCTCAGTAAAATACTATTCAAATTTATGACTTTCGTCAATTATTACGCTATGAAATTGTTAGATTATTAAATTGTTACATTATGCAGTTGTCTATTCAGTTGTAGTGATTCAAACTGTATTAGATACAGCATGTGACCATTACCTTATTCTTGGGTTTTATGAGCAGCGATAATTTCTTCCGCTTGCTTATGTGGAACCTCTTCATAGGTATAGAACTGACGGTTAAATACGCCTTGTCCTTGTGTAATGGAGCGCAATGCAGTTACATAATCAGACATTTCAGCCAATGGTACTTGTGCTTTAACAACGGAAATACCGGTTCTTTCACTTTGTTCCATGCCTAATACACGACCTCGACGGCTATTCAAATCACCCATAATGTCGCCCATGAAAGCATCTGGTGCAAACACGTTGACTTCATAGATTGGTTCTAATAGTACTGGTTTCGCCTTAGGAATCACATCCTTGATAGCCTGTGACGTAGCTACTTTAAATGCTAACTCTGAGGAGTCTACGCTGTGGTAAGATCCATCCAAGAGTGTCACTTGCACGCCAATCATAGGATATCCTGCAATTAGGCCTTTATCTAGGGTTTCTTTGGCACCCTTTTCCACTGCTGGTATGTATTGCTTAGGTACAGCACCACCAAAAATTTTGTCTACGAATGCAAATTCGCTACCATCATATAATGGATCCACTTGAATCTTAACGTGACCATATTGACCATGACCGCCACTTTGTTTCTTATACTTAGACTCGGTTTCAGCAGAGCCTTTAATGGTTTCGCGGTATGGAATATATGGAGCCACAAGTTTAGCTTGTACGCCGTATTTACGGTCCATTTTGTTGAGGATATGCTCAAGATGTACTTCGCCCATACAATCGATTTGTAATTGGCGAGCTTCAGCATTTTTCACTACTACGCAAGTAGGATCTTCTTCTGCCACTTTAAGAACAGCACTAGCTAATTTTTCCTCCTCACCTTTTTTCACTGGCTCCATAGCCACTGTATATAGAGGTTGAGGGAAACGAATAGCATCGTATGTTACTTTAAAGTCAGGAGCCGTTAATGTATCGCCGGTCTTAGCATTGGCCAATTTCGGTATCACTACGATATCGCCAGCTTTAGCAGCAGATACAGGGATTTGTTGCTTCCCGATAAGGGTAACCATCTTGCCCCATTTTTCTTCTACACCTTGGTTTACATCATAAAGACGATCGCCTTCTTTCAGTTCACCAGAGAAGATACGTACAAAGCTTTGTTTGCCTGCGAATGGGTCTAACAATGTTTTAAATACGAATGCAGTTAATGGTTTATCTACATGTACAACACATTGTTCGCCGGTTTCCGCATCAGTTGCGGTCATCACTTTTTTAGTTGCATCCGGCATGTAACGGATCATACGATCCAATACTTGATCTAAGCCAATACGAGATGTGGCACTGCCACACATGATTGGGCACACACGGCCACTAATCATCCCTTCACGCAAGCCTTGGCGGATTTCCTCTAAGGATAATTCTTCGCCTTCTAAATATTTTTCCAACAACTCATCGCTACCTTCAGCCGCGGCTTCTACGGTCATTTCCCGAATTTCTTGAGCCTTTTCGATAAGGTGAGCTGGTACAGCGACCTCTGTTGGTTGGCCGTCCTTATAAGTAAACGCAGTCATTTTCGCTACGTCTACAACGCCTTCAAAATCGGCACCTTCACCGATAGGAATCTGCAATGGCATAATGCCTTTGCCAAATAATTCCCGCATTCTTTCAATAGTGCCAAAGAAGTCAGCACCATCAACATCCATTTTATTGATAAATGCCATGCGAGGCATTTGTAATTCAACTGCATAATCCCATGCGCGAACTGTGTCAGTTTCTACACCAGATGTGGAGGATAGCACCATCAACATACCATCACAAGCACGCAAAGCGGCACGAACTTCGCCATGGAATTCGTTATAGCCTGGAGTGTCTATGAAGTTAACCTTATGGTCATGCCACTCACATGGCGCCATGCCCAATTGAATAGTTACATTACGTTTAATTTCTTCCGGTTCAAAGTCCATAATATGTTTATTATCTTGACCTTTACCTACGAAATCAACCGCACCAGAAGTTAACAACAAGGATTCAACAAGAGCTGTTTTGCCCGCACCATCGTGGGAAACAACAGCAACGTTTCTAATTTTATCACTACTGTACTCTTTCATTGGAATCGCCTCCTTACTGGCAAATTACGGCTTTGCTAATACATTTCGACACTACAATAGAAAAACCCTCTTTTTCTGAGAAAACTTCTCCAAAAAGAGGATTAATATAATTCTTCAATCTATATTTGACGAATAAAGACTCAAATTTACCAATAAGGACTTAGAAGAGTTCCGTACCCGTACAGAGTATAACTAATATTGCAATACTAGTCATCTATAGTTTCGACGACTTTCCTTCTATTCCTAAAGAATTTTAGTATTTCTATGTTTATAATGAAGTTAAAGATCTATTAATAAAGCTTTATTCGTAAACCTATATAGATGGGACTAGTGCCCTCACAAAGTTATAAAAAAGACGGTCTGTACTTGTGCAGCGACATCAGGAACGAGGAGCAAGCAAGTATAGACCGTCTTTTTTAATTAAGTTGTCATTATGTAACGGGGTCCCATCTATATATAGGCAATACTAGTGGTAAATATATAATTCACTAAAAGATATAGGTAAATCATAGAATACTAAAATTCTCCCGTCCGTTTACCGTAGTGTTTGGAGTCCCCATTTTGTTTCCAACCTACTGTATCACCGATGGACATTACGCGGCGCGTCAGGCAGTCTTTACATTGTTCTGCATTGTCGTCCACGCAAGGTTTATTATCATATAGCAAATATTTTGCACGGTGTTCAGGAATGGTGATGATAGGCATTAGGATATTCGCCCCAGCCGCTAAACCTTTTTCACGGCCTAGTTTATCTAGTGCTTGTAAGGCAGTAGTTGCCGCAATGTTTACGTCTTTCAAGAATAAACGAGTTAGGGCAATCATCTTGAGGCCCAGTTGAACTCGTCGCAACTTACCCTCTTCATCATCAATGCCCATTGCCAATGCTTCTTGGCCCAGAGGCGTATCATGATGCACCACATAAGGGCCCATACCGATCATGTCGATATCCATATCGCGATAGAACAAGATATCATTTACGAGATCATCTTCTGTTTGCCCAGGTAGACCAATCATAACACCTGTGCCAACTTGGAAGCCTACGCGGCGCAAACGACGTAAGCATTCTACGCGCGTCTCAAAGGAATGTAATTCATCACGAGGATGAATCTTATGGTATAAATCTGTATTGGTTGTTTCAATGCGTAATAAATAACGACTCGCACCAGCTTCACGCATGCGACGGTACGCCTCTTCGCTTTGTTCCCCTACACACATCGTTATACCAAGAGAACCATCACCAATAGCTTTAATATCGCGAATTAAATCCACAACATAGTCTACAAAAGCATCATCACAGCGTTCACCAGATTGGAGTGTAATGGAACCATATTCATGGTCGTATGCCCATTGCGCCATCTTGATGATGTCTTCGCGATTCATATCAAAGCGTTCCGTCTTGTCATTTTCACGACGGATACCGCAATAATTACAATTTTTAATGCATCGGTTTGAGAACTCAATGAGACCGCGATAGTATGCTACAGGCTTTACGTATTTTGCCTTCACTTCGTAGGCCTTTTTATATATCAACTGCAACTGTTCTTCATCAGTTACAGACATGAGAAATCGCAATTCCTCCTCTGTCAGCCATTCATCGCCGACGAGGTCTTTTGCAAGAATGTCTTGCACTTGCAAACAATCACTTCCTTTCGTAACGAACCGTCATCGATTCGCTTGGTATGGTAATGGATTCAATGTCAGAGACACAAGTAAATCCATTAACTTCGCGGGGCAAGTCCCGCACATGTTTCACTTGTCGGGTTAAACATTCGTGAGCCATCACACCTCGACTCATTTTGGAGGACGTACTCATCTGCTTAAACGTGTCGCCCCGTAATTCCCAAAATTCAATGGTTACCACCTTTGGATGGTTCACCATTTTTGCATATTCTTTAGATGCTAGGTTTAGGATCCAATCTTCCTTGTGAAAGTATGCGTCCACTGCTTCACGCCATGTATCGTATAAATTAACGCCTACCTTATCAACCATATCGAGTCGATAGTCGCGCACCCCCATATTAGGTTCAACGACACCGTACAACGCGGACATCACAACGAGGTGGCTTTCACCAAAGGTCTTGGCTTCATCAGATAAGTTCGACCAGTCTAAATATTTAAAAGCAATACCATCATAACTTTCACAGGCACGACCTACGGGATGAGCCTCAAAAGACTGGTAAAAATCAAAAAGAGCCTGTGCCTTATCATCCTTTAATTTCAAAGCCTTTCCAAGAGTTACAACATCGAGAGATTGTACATGAGTTATAATCTTTTTCGTGATGTTCGGCTGAAATTGGCCGTCTCGAACTACATGATGTACTGCTTCAGCGTTGTTAGCAACATCGGTAATCGTTTTTGTCTTACTAGGAGAGAGGACGATTTTCATGAGATAATTCCGCCTTAATAGATTCCTCTGTCAAATTGTCGATCAATTCAGGGTTCCACAACATGAGAGGCACCGCCACTACGTGGCTTGCTTTCAATTCTTTACATAATTTAATGCATTCTTTAAGATAATTAGAATCTTCATCTACAAGATCGCATACGATAACCACGTGACGACCTTTAAGATTTACACCTTCATAATCGATGCTTTCAGCAGATACTGTAAGCATGCCTGTTTCCAAGCGGCCTTCGCTCATGTCGTTCAAACGAGACATCAATACATGCTCGAGCATAGTAGATACAGGTGTCACTACACGGCCAATGCCGATAAGAGCCTCAGGTTGTGCATGAACGATAACTGTTTTCTTCCGTTTATCCGTTCTGAACTCAATAAGGGCTTTTTCTAAAGCACCAAAAAATACGAATAACTGCCAAGGATCAAAAGAGCCTGTTTGGAACATATCGATAACAGAACCATCCTCATCCATATTGAGGCGCGTCAATAACTCTTCAGCAATGTCGTTAACCACAACACTAAAATCAGATTGTATTGTCTCTTGTACGTTGATTTCCTTTGCCATTAGGGCCTCCTAGTTTTCCATATATCACACTGCTAAGGAATACTCCCAACAGATATTATATTATCCTTAAAAATATTATTCTTATATAATACTATTCTTAATTGTACCATATTTTATACCCCTCTTGGGTATTCAAAGATACGCGTTTCACATAATCGATACGTTAGCAACATGACAAAAGGACCGCCGTAGCGGTCCTTTGCATTCTAATGTTGTACTCTAATCTTGTATTCTAATGTTGTATTCTAATTCTGTATTCTAATGTTGAATTCTAATGTTGACTTTATAAGAAACCTTTTGGAAACTAACAAAGAATATGCTCTTAGCCTACAATCAATAAGTAAATGTTCATAATAGTAACGATGATACCTATACCCCATAAGAGAATATTTGTAAATTTACGGTTCGCGTATTCTCCCATGACCTTGCGGCTACTTGTCATGTAAAGTTGCAAGAAGATGGTGATTGGTAATTGCAAGCTCAAGAACATTTGAGAGAACAATAATGCTTGGAAGGAATCTGTAATAAACACAATCAATAATAATGCTGGAACATATGTTAGTGCCAAGCCTAATCGCGTATGGAAGTCTTTCATATCGTAAGACTCGCCAAACATTCCTGCAAAGATACTAGCCCCCGCCATACCTGCCGTAGCAGATGAGGCAAAGCCTGCAAATAACAATGCTATCGCAAAAATAATGCCCGCTGCTGGTCCAATGAGTGGTCGCAACAACTCCTCAGCCTGTTCAAGCTCTGTTACTTCAATACCATGAGCAAAGAAAACAGCCGCCGCCAATATAATCATGGCGGAGTTAATCATCCACCCAATCCCCATAGATAACAAAGTATCGAGGAATTCATAGCGTAACTGCCGTTTCATAATCGCTGGATCTTGTGTATTAAACTGGCGACTTTGGATGATTTCAGAGTGCAAAAACAAGTTGTGAGGCATAATTACGGCCCCTAATATACTCAAAATAACGAGCATCGATGTATTAGGAATATTAGGATCCACCCAACCAATACCAGCCGCTGCCCAATCCACATTGACCATATTTACCTCAACGAGGTACGCCAACGCGATGAGAGACACAAAGCCAGCAATGATTCGCTCTAATTTACGATAGGAGTTCGTAATGAGCATGACCGTACAGATAAGAGCCGTCAAAATGCTGCCTATCAATATAGGAATACCAAAAAGCATCTTCAAGGCGATAGCGGCACCAATAAACTCAGCCAAGGCCGTCGCTGCCGCCGCAATTCCTGCCGTGCTAAGCACAAAGCGAGATGCATAACGTGGTAAGAACTCATAGGCACATTCCGACAAGCATTGACCGCGTACAATGCCTAAATGCGCCACATTATGCTGTAATAAAATGAGCATAATCGTAGATAGTGTGACTACCCACAACAATTCATAACCGTAACTGGCCCCAGCTGCCAAGTTGGCGGCCCAGTTTCCCGGATCGATAAATCCAACGGTTACGATTATACCAGGTCCTATATATTTAAAGACCTCACTGACCTGTTGCTTACCGTTTTGATGGACAGTAAACAATTGTTTCTTTAAAAGATCAATCATTATAACCCCTTACTAAGAGTTATAGAGTGAACGTCATCTCCGTCTGCATACGAGCATCTGTTTTAGACTTTTTATCCTTGGAGTCCGCATAACGAATACGCACTTCATTATTTACCTTAACGCGAGAATCATCAATTTTGAATTTCTTCATTTTTTCTTTGATTTGTTCATCTGTTAAAGCGCGTTCTTCCGGTTTTGCTACTTCATCGCCAGCTTTATCAAGGGCTTCTTGTTGATCCTTGGATACTTGGTAGGTCTTACCAGATTTTTTAGCCTTTTCAGCACGCTTTTCATCTAGTTTTTGACGGCGCTCGTCAGTAGCTTTTTTATCGCGAGCAATACGGTAATCCATTACATCACGCATATTTTCTTGGTAAATACGCAATGCATATTCCCGATCATTGTCGTTCATTTGCTCACGTTTTGTGACTACCTCATCGATAAGCGGCATAAGCTCATCCTTTGTATAGCTAGCACCATCAAAAGTAAATCCGTGAGTATCTGTAATAGCACCATGTTTAATGAGCCTTTGTAACGCTGTATATGTCCAATCATTAGGCGTAATAACATCTGAGTTTATATGCTGTTGTCCTTTACTAGAACTACTAACAGTCTCTACATCAGCACTTACGCCATCCACCATAGGACGTGCACTTGGGATGGCAATACTTTCAGCATGACTAAACCCAACAGACGCAACAAGGCATAATGCACTAATGCCTAACGCTCGACGGATACGATTCATTTGACGTGTATGTTTTGTATTCATAAGAGTCTCCTTAAAATTACATTTTATACAATCTATTATATGAAACCCCTAGACATACGTCAACTCTATACCCTTACACACCTGTGTCATTCAATGCTAATAAGGCCTTGGACTCACTCGAATCCTCACAAACTAGGCCTATATAAATAATATAATAAATCACTATATTATACAAAAAGACCCCACATCGAGTGATGTGAGGTCTTTACATGGCGGAGGATTAGGGATTCGAACCCTAGCGACGGTAACCCGCCCTAACGATTTAGCAAACCGTCCTCTTCAGCCTCTTGAGTAATCCTCCATGCTTTACTGGGTAATCATATCATACCCAGTAAGGCATTGTCAATCGTCTTATTTCAGCATAGATTCGATGAACCAGATTTGTTTTACATAGTATGCAACGTGATCTTCCATCATGCTTACGAGCAAGAAATCACCTTCTTCATCAGCGGCTGCACGAATTGCTACAGCTTGATCATTCATGTATTTAAAATCCTTAAGAAGGATATCAATTACCTTTGCTTGAGGAATGTCTTCTTGTCCCAATTCTTCGATTTTAGTCAATTTTGCGTATTCTGCAGAATTTACCAATGGAAATTGACCTTGCATTTTCACATGTTCTGCTACGGCATCAAAGTATTCAAAGGCTTCATCATAAATGGATTCCAAGTATTCATGAATAGATTTGAATTGCGGACCAGTTACATTGAAGTGTAGGTTATGTAATTTTACATTCCATACGGAAAGATCTGCTAAATATTGATTTACTTGTTGTACGTTTTTCATAATAAAACTCCTTTTTTCACTTAATTCTCAATTATGGTTTATTCTAAAAGCAGAACAAACACAGTTGGCTTCTACGCCATCAATTCGTTTATTTAATTTATAATCAATATTGATTATGTTTATATTCTACCAATAATGATTTTCCATGTCAATATATGAATAGATATTTTTGTATAAAAGTTTAATGAAAACATTATAACCATACTAAATCAAACATATCCCCAGTCCAATACAATACATACCAAATCTAAATCCAATAATTCACGGAATCATGTTTCTACGAATCATAAAAAACCTCTAACTACTAGTTAATCTAATAGTTAGAGGCTTGTATAATTCTATATTTAATATGACCCTATATTAAAAATGATTATATATTAAATATAGTATTCTATGTAATTATCAGGAATCTTCTTCTCCTCTGCTTGTGCAGCAGCTGCATTGCGACTAGGTTTACGGACATACATATTTTCTGGATCTGTTTCAAAGATTACCATATCCTTAGGAATATCATGTTTGATAACGAGATTACAGCCAATCTTCGTGCGCGCACCAATCGTAATATCCCCTAAGATTTTTGTACCCGTACCGATGAGTACATCATCTTCAATGGTCGGATGACGCTTTACCTTTTTAGAAGACATCCCACCTAGTGTTACTTGATGGAACAAGGTTACATTATCACCTACAATAGCCGTTTCACCAATAACAACCCCCATACCGTGATCAATAAAGAGACCGCGACCAATCGTCGCACCTGGATGGATTTCAATGCCCGTTACATGACGAGAATGGAGAGCCACACGACGAGCCAAGATGGGCCACCCCGCCTTATATAAACGGTGGGCAAAGAAATGCCAGAACAAAGCCGTAATATGCGGATATGTCCATATAACCATCCATACACTTGTGGCAGCTGGGTCAGAATCCATTACACGCTTAATATTATATTGAATTTTGCCCCATAATTCGCGCAAACCTTGCATCATAGTGACTCCATCTCAAATAACTCTACTTACATTCTACAGAAATATAGATATATCTAGTATACAACATATTTGGTCTATATTCCTATATATAAGGCTTTATATCTATATAGAATCTATTCTTTTCCCAATCAAAATTCAGTATTGTATCTATCTGAAATCTATTATTTAACATATTCGTTGTTGCCGAAGTCCAAGAGGGATAAATATTTCTCTACTCCATCAGGTGCAATAACAACGATGTTCGCCTTAGGTAACTCACGAGCCATGCGTTTTGCTGCTACAATGGCCGCCCCCGCGGAAAGGCCAATAGAGATACCACTTTCACGCATAAAGGTTTGCACCTCGCTAAAAGCTTCTTCGTCACTTACCGTTTGCACGCCATCCATCAATGTTTGGTCAAAGTTTTCAGGAATAAACCCAGCCCCAATCCCTTGAATTTTGTGAGGGCCGCCCTTACCTTCGGTAATAGCAGGAGATCCCGTTGGCTCTACAGCAATGGCTTTTAGATTAGGATTATGTTCTTTCAATCGTCTTGTAACGCCTGTGAAAGTACCACCTGTACCGATCCCCGCTACAAATACATCGACATTTGGCACTTGTTCTACGATTTCAGTACCCGTCATGCGGTAATGCATATCTGGGTTTGCAGGATTTACGAATTGCCCCAAGGTGAAAGCATTTGGATACTTCTCTAAAATTTCATTGGCCCGCTCAAGAGCCCCCTTCATACCTGTTTCTTTTGGAGTTAAGATGAGCTGCGCCCCATACGCCTTAATAAGCTCACGACGTTCTTTACTCATACTTTCAGGCATGATAATCACTGTTTTAATATGTAGAATAGCACCTACCATAGCAAGAGCGATTCCCGTATTACCACTTGTGGCTTCTACAATGATGCTATCCTCATGGATGCGACCTTGCTCTCTTGCAGCCTGTAACATACCGAGAACGGCACGGTCTTTTACAGAACCACCTACATTATATTTTTCAAGTTTTACATAAATATTGGTATTTGGCAATTGATATATCGGTGTTTTACCAATAAGTTCAGTTGTTTGGTTTGTTACTATACTCATCTAATTCTCCCTCTAGCGATAGATGATAAAAATCGTCCTTAGGAACATCCCAAGGACGATTTTATATTGCACCTTGTTATTCACCATACACGGGGTATAACCGTTTATGTATTCCAATTAATACAACCATACTCTAACATTTGAATCATTTCATTGTCAAGAGAATGAGAACGACTTTTAAAACCCTAAAAATACAGGAAATAACTAGCTTTATCTATTTTGTTGTAAGTGCGTCAAGTACCCTATCCCATGTAATAGGTACCATTATAATGGCAAGGGCCAATCCTATAAAGAAAACCGCTCCTACCAAAACTGTAAGACGAGGAATAAGAGATATAGCCATACTGTTAGCTAAGCGCGATACTTTAGTTACATCATGATGTAACGCTACATGGCCCCATAAGAAACCAGCAACTACATAGGTGATAATGTATGGGTCGAAAATGATTAGGGTCGTCAATTCATTATCAGCATGCATAATTCGGTTAATACTCGGAGACACTAGTACATTTACAAGTATGGCTAGGATTTTAAACCACACTAGGCACACGATATAAGGCCACATGGTTTTTATCGTCATTCTCAGCATATAGAGCAAGCCCACCAAGCTTGCTCCAAGAGAGCCTCTTTGACTCCCCATGTACTGCTCCATCCAAGATGACTTCTGTTTACCCGCATCTACTTGGTCATAATAAAAGGATAAATCCCGTTCTCCATGAGCTAAATCAACGAGCCCTAACACTTGAAATAACACAAGCGAAAAGACTAGAATAACACCTATTTGAAAGCTTTCACTAAAGAACATGTCCATAGGATTGAAATCAAGATAAACAATGTTAAAAAGATTACTATGCACATCGTGAAACGCAATATATATACCATTTGTTACGAGCATATCTAACACAAATAGGAGCAACACAAAGATGATATATCCGTTCCAGCGAGTCCATTTACTTTGTTCTCTTAAATGAGTGTGAGTCCCTACGATTATTGATGCAGGTTGTAAAGACAAGGTCACACCCATCATAAAACAAGTAATAAAGGATGCGACCATTGTTAAATATTCGTATGCCATATTAACGGTATGCTACGCGCTCAGGCTGCATGTCGTGGAAATGAAGGCGCTCTTTCGCAGTCTTTTCCCACTCTGTACCAGCCTTGCCGTAGTTTGCGTACGGATCGATGGACAAACCACCGCGCGGCGTGAACTTACCCCACACCTCGATATATTTAGGATCCATCAACTTTACAAGATCTTTCATGATAATGTTGATGCAGTCCTCGTGAAAGTCCCCATGATTGCGGAAACTAAACAGATACAACTTCAAAGACTTGGACTCAACCATTTTCTTATCTGGCACATAAGAAATATAGATTGTAGCAAAGTCTGGTTGACCTGTCATAGGACACAAACTTGTAAACTCAGGACAATTAAACTTAACGAAATAATCATTGTCAGGATGCTTATTATCAAACGCCTCCAACACCTGTGGCGCATAATCAGTAGGATAATCGGTCTTGTGACCTAACATCGTTACCCCTTGTAACTCTTTTTCAGATCTGCCAGATGCCATAAGGAACCTCTTTCTATAAATTCTATAACTCTATAACTCTATAATTAGATATACTAAATAATTCATGTAACACTTAATTATAGCATATAAAGAACGACCTCTAGCACTACTTTCTCCTGTAAACCATCTAATAAGAGAATCTCCCTTTTTAATAGAATTTCCCCCTTTATAATTCATACAGTAAATCTATAGTAAATCATATCTATCATTTACTATATAGATTGTGTAAAATTAAAGTTCATAATATAATATTCATATATCCATGTTATAGTACCCATTATGATTTATCGTTACGTTTTATACACAATGGAGGTTACCATGAAATTAAAACAACTGATTTTGTCCGGTATAGCCGTTGGAGCGCTAGCTTTCACAAGCGGAATGGTACAGCCTGCACAGGCAGCAGTCGGTATGGATACGCCTGCACCGACGCAAAGTTTAAAGAGACCTGCATCAGTAACGACACAGCATTATATCAATGTAGATGGCATATTATTAGAGCCCATAGATAATAAACCAAATGTTATCTATGTTGACGGTCAGCCACTCGTAGCGTTACGTCAAGTATCAGAAGCATTAGGTTATAAAGTATCTTGGGATGCCCCTACAAAAACGGCATTAATCGATATGAACATTGCTACCTTAGCGGTACAACCAGACTCTAAACAAGTCGTGCGCAAAGGTAAACTGCAAATCATCAACCTTGATACATCCGAATCTTTACTCCCTGCAGCACGTATGGTAGACGGAATTCTATATGTAAGTCCGAACGCATTCAAACTCTTGTTAAATGATGTAACCATCAATAAAGACGAAATATATATCGTTCCACAACAAAGTCAATTGGCCACTGATTCAAACACGCAAAAAGGCAAACGAAACGGTATCGAAACATTTTTACCGGATCAAGGAGATAAAGTAATTCCATACGAAGAAAAGGAAACCAAAGAAAAGAAACCTCTTATTACGGTAAAACGAACTAACACCAAAACAGATACCAAAGACACAGAAAATACCGAATATGTACGCTCTAACGGACTAAACAGATAATAAAATCTTTCATATAGCTACATACAATTTAGCACCTTATAACTTAAAGAAGGCAACTCATCACCATGATGGATTGCCTTCTTTTTGATTTTTGCTAGCTTATTATTTCCGTTACTTTATATTATTACTTTATTATTACTTCTTACACTTTACGTCTCAATACAGTTTATTGCTTACTGTTTTTTGACAGATTATCTAAGCTATCTTTTACCGTATCCATACTCCGCTTCAGATCCTTCATGGATTCTTTCATGTCCGGCGCTATAAGCCCAGATTTGTCGATGCCTTTTGCAGAGTCAGAGGCACGCCTACTATTTTCCCTGGCTTGTTTCATATCGTCTTTAATGCGAGTCATATTTTCATCAATTTCATCAAATGACTCATCATACAAAATGAAATTACTGCCCCCGTGAGAAGTAATATTAAGCGGCCCCATCGTGAGCTGTCCATCATCGATACGCAGAGCATCCGTAGTGATAGTGGTGATTTTAGTATGTACGTTCACATCGCTAAAGGATAAATGTCGCCCTTTATTGTGAAAGTTTCCCGTAATGCTTTGAATCGGAATCAGCATATAGTGCCCTTCACCAGACCAGAAGTTCCCCCATACCTCCATGTCTCGAGGTTGGCCTTCACTTTTAAAGTTCAAATTTGCCGATACGGGCACGAGAAACTCAGGAGCCTTGAGGGCTACACTACTGTCTAAATCCTTTGCTACACCAGTAATCGTATAGGCTCGAGTGTCCAAATTATATACACCCTTAGCCTCCAATTTACCGCTGTATACATTGGCACTAACGTTTTCAAAATTCAAAATACCATCTTGGTACGTCACATCTCCTACTACATTCTCAAAAGTAAGTGCAGGAATGCGTAAAATAGGCATCGTCACACGTCCTTTAGCAAAAGGACGGTTAAAATCACCTGTTACCTTTGTAAGCAAGGTCATGGCATCATGAATATTTTCACCAAAGCCTAGTGATGATGGATCCACCCCTTTCACATCAAATTGTAGATCCAGTTGAGGCATGCGATGCTTTAAAACATCCTTTAAATCTACACGACCTTTTAATACGAGACCATCCCCTATGGCGGTACCACCAAATTTGCCCGTCTCCATATCGATACGAATCGCTCGCTTACTATCAAGATCAATTTTTGAGTTTACATTCTTTATCACATAATGGCGATTTCTATTAAAAACCTCTAACTGACTATTTCTAAGTGTAATCTTAAGATCTAAATGTTGACCTTGCCAATTAAAGTTACGTACTTTCTTACCTAGTTCCTCTTGCCGTTCTTGTGTGGTCTTTCTAGGTGCTTTCGGACGGGGTTCTATCTCGTTAATTGGTTTATGTACATCTGGAGATATGGGCGCGAAATCCAATCGATTATTATCGTCCAAGTCAATGACTATAACCGCATCATCTAATTCAATGCCCTTGATAGCGGAGGACTTAAAATTACGTGTCACCACATCCCACATATTGACGCGGACTTTCCCACTTGGTGCATTGAGCAACTCATGCCCTTCTGGGTCCTTCCAAACAAGGCCTGTAAAAGTCAAAGTTCCCCACGGTGTAGCAGATAAACTTTCAACAGTAACCGTACCGCGCATCATAGTTTGTCGAGCCATAACCTCATTAAAAATAACGCCCATTCCACGACTAGCAATGGTTGCTAGTACAAAGACTATAATCGCTCCAATGGCAAGAAAGGCAGCAATGCCTTTTAGGCCTTTCTTATACAATTGTTTATATTTTGTCCAATAAGAACGTATATAATGTTTCATAGCCCTATTATAACATGTTCAAATCACAATATCCATGTGGTGTTACCTGTATCAATCATATTGACCATAAGAAACTCTTTTCCATACAAAAAGCGCCTTGCTCACAGAAAACTCTGCATGCAAGGCGCCATTACCTAACTATTTTATAAAAAAGACAGCAAATTTATAGATTAAAAGTGCACTCACAAATGTGAGTGCACTTTATATATTGCAATAATCAATCTTATGCTTTTACTTCTTTACCGTATTTTACAAGGCTTTCAGCTTCGATTTCAGCTTGAGTCCGATAGTCTTGAGGAATATTGGACAAGCGAATCCAGCTACGTACAGCTTCAATTAATACGATAAGGATCATGAGGAACATAGCGGCACTAAATGCTACTAGAATCCATTTACCAGCAGGAATATAGCTGTAGAATACATTTTCATAGTCTGCAGCGATAGCCACGATAGCCATTAAGATACAAGGAATACCTGTTACCCAAGCATAGCGTTTGCGGCCAAGTCTCATAATAACTGTAGTACCTACGGCCAATGTCATGGTACCTAATAATTGGTTAGATACGCCGAATAGAGGCCAGATAATACCGATATTACCTTGTAGAACTAGGTAGCCCCACAAGATACAAATTAAAGCGGCACAACCATACACACCAGGAGCCCAGTGTTGGTCGTTGAATTTAGGATGGAAATGACCTAATAATTCTTGAAGTAAGTAACGACCTACACGAGTACCAGCATCGATTAATGTCATGATGAACAATGCTTCAAACATGATACAGAAGTGATACCAGTAACCCATCAAGTGAGCCATGTTAGGCAATCTGGAGAAGATATGAGCCATACCTACTGCAAGGGATACGGCGCCACCAGGACGGTGCATCAAGTCTTCACCAACCATTGCAGACAATGCTGGCAATTCATGGACTTGAAGGCCTAAAGCTTTGAAAGACTCAACTGTGGAGTTAATCGCAAAGTAATCATCTGGATGCAATGCAGTGGCAGCAATCAACGCCATCATAGCGATGAAGCCTTCTGTTAACATCGCACCATAACCGATAGGTAAAATTTCTCTTTCATTAGTAAGCATTTTAGGTGTTGTACCTGTAGCAATAACAGTATGGAAGCCAGATAACGCACCACATGCGATAGTAATGAAGATGTAAGGGAATACGGAACCTTTCAATACAGGACCGCCGCCCCAGATGTAAGGAGTTACAGCTGGCATTTGAATTTCAGGCATTACAATGATAATACCAAGAGCCAATGCACCGATTGTACCGATTTTAAGGTATGTGGACAAATAGTCACGAGGAGCAAGTAACAACCATACTGGCAATGCAGCCGCAAAGAAACCATACACAGCAAGCATAATTTCAATGGTTTGCAAGTCGTATGTGAACCAAGATGCATATTCGCTAGCCGCTACATTTGGACCGTAGATGATGGCTGCGAAGATTAAGGCTACCCCAATAATAGTCGCCTCTTGGATTTTACCAGGACGCAACCATTTCAAATAAATACCAATAAAAATAGCGATTGGAATGGTAGCAAATACGGAGAAGAATCCCCAAGGAGAGTTATGCAATGCGTTAGCTACTACTACGGCCATACCAGCAAGGGTAATGATCAATAGGAATAAGGTAGCGAGCATAGCACCAAAACCAGCAAGTTTACTGATTTCTTCGCGAGCAATATCCGCAATCGATTTACCATCGTAACGAACGGAAGCAAACAAGATAACCATATCATGTACAGCACCGGCTAATACGGAACCAATTAGGATCCATAATGCCCCAGGCAAATATCCAAACTGTGCTGCGATAACAGGACCTACAAGTGGACCTGCACCAGCAATTGCTGCAAAGTGATGACCAAAGGTTACCCATTTGTTGGTTGGCACGTAATCGTGACCATCATTGTGAACCATGGCTGGCGTTGGACGATATTGATCCAATGTCAGTACCTTAGCCGCTATAAAAGCCCCATAAAAGCGGTACGCTAAAATTAGAATACACGCGGAGGCAATAACTAAGTAAATACCATTCATAACCATATAAACACCTCCAATAATCACGTGACATGGAGTATATGAATATTACTGATAAAACTTATGTATCGTATCCATGCCACAATGGCTTCCTAAAATGTTAGTACTTACAACATTATTGTATAACTAATCAACAAGGTGTCAATTATTAATTTCTCATTTTGAAAGTTAAGTATAACTATAAAGCATAATAACGGCATTCTCTACCTATGAGATGCCGTTATTATCCTAGATATATTGGTTATTGAATGACTTATTCCTATCTGTAATGAAAGATAGCTATATCCCTATTCTCCTGCTGTTCTATAAATTTTTATAATAGTCCCAAATGTACGTAACAAATTTAGACCTACGACACCGCTTTTTTCAGGATGGAATTGCATTCCATATACTCTACCTCGTTCTACAATGCCAGGTACATCGATACCATAATTTGCAGTAGATATGATATATTCAGGATCTGTATCCACATAATAGGAATGAACGAAATATGTATATTGATCATCTACATTGCTAAAAGCACTATGAGGCTGGTGTACTACATTTTTATTCCAACCCATATGAGGCACGCTAAGGCCAAGGTTGCGAGGAATTTCTTTTACCTTACCGGGAATAAGCCCTAAACCGGGCGTTGGGCCGTATTCTTCAGATTCTTCAAATAAAAGTTGCATGCCTAAACAAATACCTAGTAAAGGTATTTCCCGTTTTACTACCTCATAGATGACATCGACTATACCACGCTCTTTTAGAACTGCCATCGCCGGCGCATATGCTCCTACACCTGGCAAGAGAACACCATCAGCATTTAATATAGTCGCCGAATCTGCCGTTAGCACTGCATCAATACCGATATAAGCTAAGGCTTTCTGGACATTGAAGGTATTCCCTGCATCATAATCTATAATGGCAATCATAATAAACTCCATTCTATAGGGTAAAACACGATAAGATTAAACAAAACGTATTACGAATTGTATGTTATTCTGTACGAATTAATTCATGAAATCTCTTAATATCCTGCGCATAACATCCCCATCTTGAGGCATGGGAATCGTAAGGCGCAACCACCCTTCTCCTTGACCTCGGCGCACTTGGTAACCTGATTTAAGCCAAGCATCTGCAAGACCGTCTGCATCAGGCGCTGCAAAGAAAATAAAATTAGCCTCACTCTTATAGTAGTGAATACCTAGCTCGTCAAAGAGGCTTTCCCATTTTGTCCGTTCCTCTGCATTTTGAGAGACCGTTCTCGCCACGAATTCTTGATCACCGAAAGCGGCTTCTGCAGCCACTTGAGATAAGGTATTCAAATTATACGGCAAGCGAATGGTTTGCATATAATTTGCCAATTCTATAGGTGTCATCATGTAACCTACACGGTAATTGGCAAGGCCATAGGCTTTCGAGAAGGTACGCATGATAGCCACATTAGGGAATTCATCCAATAGCGCACGTGCCGTAGGAACTGCTACGGAGGTAACAAAATCGATATACGCCTCGTCTATGATGACCAAGGTTTCCTTTGGTATAGCTGCTACAAATTTTCGAATATCTTCAACAGACTCATAGGTACCTGTTGGATTATTAGGATTGCAAATCCACACGACGCGTGTCGTTTCATCTACAGCTTTCACGAGAGCAGAAAAATCATACTGTCCCGTTTCAAAATCAGCTGGCACCTCGCGGATCTCAGCACCTTCCACGAGGCCATTCAAGGCATATTCCGAGAAGGCTGGCACACTTACTACGATGGAGTCACCAGCGGTAATCAATGTTTTATTGACCATGGCGATGACCTCATCTAGACCCACGCCGATGACGAGTTGCTCAGGTTGTACCTGCCAGTAATTCGCTAATTTCATGCGCAAATCGGTAGCATTGCCATCTGGATAGTAGTTGGCATCATTATGTGTTACATAGCTAAGAATAGCCTCCCGTACCAATGGCGATGTGCCGTATGGATTTTCATTCGCCGACAAGCGCACCAATCGCTCTACACCAAGGCGCTCTTTCACCGCTTCAGCCGGCTCCTCAGGTATATAAGGTTTCAATGTGCGAATTATCTCTTTCATAGGCTATCCTTTCTAACTATTTTCTTAACGCATATAACTCATATAATACATAAAAGACACATATGAACTCCACCAGAGCTCATATGCCCGAGCTCATAATAGGATATACATTATAAGTTTGTAATTTCTGGGCGATCCGTAGTCTTGCTAACAACCCCTTCGCGGCTCGCTAGCTCAGCTTCAATGGCTTCGTATGGAATATTTTTCTCCGCTAATAACACGAGCAAGTGATATAACACGTCTGCCGTTTCGTAAATCAGCTCCTGTGGATCTTCATTTTTTGCGGCGATTACTACCTCTGTAGCCTCTTCACCAACTTTTTTCAAAATTTTATCAAGTCCTTTGTCGAATAAATAATTCGTATAAGAACCTTCCTTTGGCTGTGCCTTGCGATTTTTAATAATTTCGTATAATTCGTTCAGTGTTTGCTGTGCCATGTTTAACTCCGTTCTACTTCATTAAAAAAACAGCTCGTACGCCCAGTGTGACAGGCAGGACCTTCAGGCTTAACTTGAATGAGCAAGGTGTCGCCATCACAATCGAGGGCCATACTCACCACATGTTGCACATTACCGCTGGTGCCACCCTTATGCCATAGTTCTTGACGAGATCGAGACCAAAACCACGTTTCCCTTGTTTCTAGTGTTTTGTGAAAGCTTTCTTCATTCATCCAAGCCACCATGAGGACGGCCTTAGTCTCCGCATCCTGCACAACCGTCGGCAACAAGCCATTTCCTTTTTCAAAATCCGGTTTCATATTCTATCCTTTATTAAAAGTAATCACCAATCTGTTATCCTATATTAGCTTGTATCTCTATCTATTGCTATTTCTATTCTATTTATCTATAAACAAACTATTTAACTAACTCTGAACATATAGACTAGTAAAGAGTTTACGAGAGATAATAATTTTTTAAATCTGTTTTAGCGTACTGTAATTCCGTGAGCTCGTAATTCTTGCTTGAGTTCAGGAATTTTAACTTCCCCAAAGTGGAATATAGATGCCGCCAAAGCGCCGGTAACGCCGGTTTGCTCAAAAAGGTCTACAAAATCCTCAACCTTACCTGCCCCTCCAGATGCGATGATAGGTACATTTACGACGGACTCTATGGCCTTATATAGTTCAATATCAAAGCCGGATTTTGTGCCATCTTTGTCCATACTCGTCACTAGCAACTCTCCTGCACCACGAGCTACGGCCTCTTTAGCCCAGTCTAGAGCTTTCCACTCTGTACGCTTGCGACCTCCGTGAGTATAGGCATACCATTCGCCAGTTTCGTCATCGGTTTTCACGTCGATGGCTACTACCATACATTGATTGCCAAACTTTTGAGCCCCTTCTGTGATGAGCTCAGGATTAGCGAGAGCCGCAGAGTTCAAAGATACCTTGTCCGCACCAGCTTTCAGCAAAGCCGTCATATCATCAATACTCTTGATACCACCACCCACTGTAAGTGGCATAAATACTTGTGTGGAGATTTCTTGTACCACATCGCGCATAGTGGTCCGCGCATCAACGGTGGCCGTAATGTCTAAAAATACGAGCTCATCAGCTTGTTGCTGCTCATAGGAGGCCGCAATATCTACTGGACTGCCTACGTCTACGAGATTAACAAAGTTAACCCCTTTTTTTACGCGCCCATCATCCACATCTAGGCAGGGAATAATCCGTTTCGCTAACATAAAGCTCCTTTCCATCGAGTGTCACTCAATATATTCCATTGGTTGCGGTCAATAATTAATTTGAGAGCATCACAATCATTTCTATTATTTCTGCTGATTGTACTCGGCGATTTCCTCTAGCGTAATCGTGCCCTCGTACAGAGCCTTACCAACAATGCTATCCATAACGCCTTTTTGTTCAAGCGATTTAATATCCCCTAGATTACGAACGCCACCAGAGGCAACGATGCGTGCTGTAGGGAATTCTTTTTGTAAATTTCCAAGTAACTCTTCATTGGCGCCCTGCATCGTACCGTCTCTGTCTACATCGGTAACGATGAAATACTTTGCCCCACCTTCAACCATGGCACCGATTAAATCGGTCATCGGCACATCGGATTGGTCGAGCCAACCTTCAGCGGCGACCTTGCCATTTTTTCCATCTACACCGATAACGATACGCTCCGCACCGTATTCAGCGATAACTTGCTTTGTAAGTTCCGGATTCTTAAGCGCTACAGAGCCTAAGATAACGCGATTAACGCCCAAGCCTAAATAGAGGTCAACGGCCTCTTTATCTCGGATGCCGCCTCCAATTTCAAGGATGCCAGTGAAAGCTGCACGCACTGCTTTTACAATATCTACATTTACAGGCTTGCCCGCCTTGGCTCCGTCTAAATCGACAAGGTGTAAGGCCCCCACCTTAGCTGCTTCATATTGTTTCGCTTGGTCTACTGGATCAGGATTGATGACCGTCTCCTGTGCGAAGTCACCTTTATAGAGGCGAACACTGCGCCCATCTTGTAAATCTATAGCTGGAAAAATCATAGGTTCTCCTTTATTAAATGATTGTATTAAATAACGCCCTTTGTAGAATTTACGCCTTGGATATCTGGGTTGATAGTAACTGCTTTGCGCAACGCACGGCCCGTTGCCTTAAACATGCTTTCAATAATGTGGTGTGTATTGCGACCATATAAATTGCGCACATGTAAGTTCATAGCAGCGCTCATCGCAAGAGCTTGGAAGAAATCCTCCACCAACTCTGTTTCAAAGTTGCCACCTAGAATCGGCGTACTCCATTCCCCTTGGAAAACGAGGTATGGACGACCGCTCAAATCGATTACAACTTGCGTCAATGCTTCATCCATAGGAACCCAAGCATCGCCATAGCGCTCGATACCAGCCTTATCGCCAAGAGCTTTCACCAAGGCCTGACCTAATGCAAGTCCAACGTCCTCAACCGTATGATGAGCATCCACATATGTATCGCCCTTTGCCTCTACCATAAGTTCAAAACGGCCGTGCTTCGCCAATAGCGTCAACATGTGGTCAAAAAAGCCAATCCCTGTGGATATGGAGCTTGTTTGTGCCCCATCAAGGGTAATTTCTACTGTAATATCTGTTTCTTGAGTGGTGCGTTGCACCGTACCTGTGCGTATCATAACGACCTCTATACTTCAAATCTATTTTTATAATCTATATTTCTAATCTATGTTTTCACTGTATATTTTAAATACACATATAAATATAGATACCAAATTTATTTTCTAATATTTTTTATAAGCTATTTTTCAAATCGTACTTCGATGGCACGAGCATGCGCTTCGAGACCTTCCGTACGAGCCAATGTAGTAATGTGTTTTGCCACTTCTTCTAAACGTTCTTTTGTAAATTGTGTGAAAGATGTACGTTTCACAAAGTCATATACGCCTAACGGAGATGAGAATCGCGCCGTACCACTAGTAGGCAATACGTGGTTCGTACCACCTACATAATCGCCCAATGGTTCAGACGCATAAGCGCCGAGGAATACGGAGCCTGCATTTTGAACGAGGCTCATGTAATTCATTGGATCTGGCAATTGGATTTCCAAATGCTCTGGCGCCACTTCGTTCATCACCGTGAACATGTCTTCAATGCTGTCCATAATAGCAATGTAACTGTTGTTTTCAATAGCTGGACGAGCGATACTTTCACGAGGTAACAGTTTAAGTTGACGTTCCACCTCATCGGATACGGCATTTGCTAAACTTTCACTAGTAGTCACCATAATAGCGCGCGCACGAGGATCATGTTCAGCTTGAGATAAGAGATCTGCTGCGAGGTGAACTGGATTTGCGCTGTCATCGGCGATAACACCGATTTCACTTGGACCCGCAATCATGTCGATATCGACTTGGCCAAATACTTGACGTTTCGCCGTTGCCACGTAAATATTGCCAGGGCCTACGATTTTATCTACCTTTGGAATCGTTTCCGTACCATAAGCAAGGGCCGCCACACCTTGGGCACCGCCCACTTGATATACCGCATCAACGCCGGCAAGCTTTGCAGCACCTAATACGGCAGGATTAATGCCATCCTTTTGAGGGGGCGTAACCATAACGATTTCTCTCACCCCTGCGATTTTTGCAGGCAAAGCAGTCATGATAATGGTCGAAGGGTACGCGGCTGTACCTCCAGGGACGTAGAGACCAACGCGAGCCAAGGGAATCACCTTTTGACCGCGGATGATACCCGGTGTATCCATGTCCACAAAGCCCTGCTCGATTTCACGGCTGTGGAATTCTGTAATGTTTGCCTTTGCCTTTAATAATGCGGCTTTCAAATCATCAGATAAAGACTCATAAGCTGCGTTGATTTCCTCTTGAGGCACCTTGAAATCTTCAATGGAAACGCCGTCAAATTTTTCAGAATACGCTTTGAGCGCCGCATCACCGTTAGTGCGGACATCAGCAATGATATCGTACACCCGACGCTCGATTTCCATATCTGTGGTTTGCTGTGTGTAATTCCGTACGATGGCAAGCATCGTATCTAATGATTCCTTATATATTTTCATCTGTCATCCTTCTTCCTACTTAAGCTATTCGTATTGCTTGTTAAATATATGATTCACTCTACATCTTATTTATTAATTTTTATTAATTGCTTCTGAAAGCTGATCTATGAGCTTAAAAATGGTATTTCTCTTTTGTTTTAATGCTAATGGATTTGCTACTAAGCGTGTAGATATGGGCTGTAGCCAATCGAAGATTTCTAGATTGTTTTCACGCAAAGTGGTACCCGTTTCCGTAATATCTACGATAGCATCTGCTAGTCCTACAAGTGGGGCTAGCTCAACGGAGCCTTCAATTTTGATGATTTCCACGTCTTGAGCTCCAAAGTACTGTTTCGTAACGGTTGGATATTTTGTACCAATTCGTTGACGGCGACCTTCTTTAGGATCATAGCCCGCTAAGGACGCCAAGATAAATTGGCATTTACCCGTTTGTAAATCTAACATTTCATAGCTCGTATCGTCTTGTTCATCGAGCACATCGCTACCGACGATGCCAAGATCAACAACACCATTTTTCAAATACGTCGTTACATCTGGCCCCTTTACAAGGATTACCTCCATAGAATCGCCTAAAGAGATAATGAGCTTGCGCGCCTTATTATGTAATGGCTCGCAATTAATGCCACATGCTTCTAGGAGTGGAATAAAATCCTTTTCTACGCGCCCCTTCGTAAGAGCGATACGCAATATATCGTTATCTTGAGCTTTGCTTTCACCCTGCAAGGTAATATCAGTCAAGACGTCGATATTGAAAGCCATCCCTACTGCCGGCATTGGCGTACCATCAAAGCTAGATAGCAAGCCATCATAGCGACCGCCGCTAACGATGTATTGAGACACGCCATCCACATAGCCTCTAAACGTAAGGCCTGTGTAATAGGATTGAAGCGGTTCCGTAGATACATCGATGCGAACCTGTTGCCCCGTTGCTTCCACTTGATTTGCCATATCTACGAGATTATCTAAAATGCGCTGCGCCGCTGCAGGCAAGATAATTTGGTTTAGCTCATCCTTAATATCTTGAACCGTACCAAACAAGCGAGGCCACACATTTAAAAATGGATATAGCGCACTATTTTTAAAGTCAGAAATCAACTCGTTATATCGTGGCAAGAATTTAGTGAATAATGCCTCTAAGAGCTCTGCTTTTTCATCATCGCTGAGTCCTAGAGCATCGGTAATAGCACGAGAGAAACGAGCATCCCCAATCTCAAGCAATAAACTATTGCCCAACTGAGCTTCATTCACCTCTTTAATAATTTTAAAGCACTCTTGCTCAGCCTCAAGCCCTTCGTAGCCTACCATCTCGATGCCACCTTGCGTCACTTGGTTCACATCGCCGCGGTGCTTTTTATTTTTCATAAACACATCGCCCAAGTAGTAGAACGTGCGAGGCAATTCAATATTGGTAGTCGCCAAAAAACGACCGATTGGCATCGTCAAATCAGGACGAATTACGACGGACTCATCAGAACTATCCATGAATTCGTACATATGTTGACCGTGCCCCATTGCATAGCCATTGAATACATCTTTGTACTCTACGAGAGGCGTAGAGATCTTTGTGTATTGACGATTTCGACAAAGACCGAGTACATATTGACTCACATCATCCTTGCGCTCTGCTACGATCCCTATATCATCACGGAACCCCGTAGGTAATTGCTGCTGTACCATCGTAAACATCCTTTCTATCATTTCGTCTTATTAGTTCTCTTGTCTATGAAAGCATCATATAACTAGTTTTAAATGCGTTATATAAATCTTCTATTTACTATGAGAAAAATTCTACTTATATCGATACTTTTCTATTTTATCGCTTTATCTAGCTAAAGTATGAAACTATAATATAACGGTTCTATAGAATTGTCAATAGAACCGTTATGATTTCACATTATTAATATAAAGACACTACGCCTATGGCTTACATCCTTTTATAAGTATAGTTAAATACATATAATTAAGGATTAATTTTGACTTTGTAACGATAGATATATAGACCTATCAACTTCATCTAAGTCTTCCATCTTATACTTCGTTTTACTTTCATCAAAATGATAATACTTCCGAACATGATCCAATAAAGCTTTGGACTCTTGGTTTTGTTTGGAGAAGAATAGAATACAATTCATATTATTATCAAAGACAATCATATTATCCTTACATAATAAGTATAGATACGAGCTGCCAGCCTTATCTTTCTCTACAAAGGCATCAAAGAAATAAGGAAATTTAGAGTTAGAGAAACTAGTATCAGATACAATAAATTGGCTACCCAATTTGCTAATATAAATTTCATTCTTAGGCCCAAACTCTAAAACTACACTACGGCCAACCAGCTCATCTGATGATGGTTCATGATAAAACATAAAAGCTATAAAAGCTGTTATTAAAGTAATCAAAATAATAAACCCAAACCAAAACTTTCTCATCACTCTAGCCCCAAACATTTTCTATATCTGCCACGCTATGTGCATCAGAGCCCAATACAAATGGCACACCAATGATAGCCGCCATGCCTTGGATGAAGCGACTTGGGTACATTTCACGGCAGTCTGGTTTGAAGAAGCCACTCATGTTGTAGTCTAGCTCGCGACCTTGGACACGCATGATATGCAAAATATCGCTTACCACCTGCGCATTGCGACGATCTAAATGACGTTCAAAACCAAAGTGATGTTGGTATTTCTTGATTAAATCAAAGTGCCCAATACGTTTAGGTGTATATTCACCGAGGTCAGCACGCACGGCTTGTCGCACGGTGGAGTAATATTTGTAATATAACTCATATTGTTTTTCAATCCACGGCCCGAACCCTTTTTCAAATTCTTCAGGACTGTAGTCTAAGCAGTAAAAGGTATTATTAACGCCTTCCATAAAGTGAACGGATAAAATATTATCATCTGTCAACGGACCATAGCGATCCAAGAACTCTTGAATGTCTGATTCAAAGCCTGGAATATAATCGACTTCAAAACCGAGAGAAATATCGATATGTGTGCCATACGCACGTTGTAATTGACGACCCAACTCTAAGTAAGTATCAACTTCATTTAATTTCAAAGACGCTGTGTCATAGGCCTTTTTATCACCACCGTATTCTGCAGCAAAAGCTGTTGGCAATGGTGCATGTTCTGTAAGACATACCTTTTCGATACGCAACTCGATGGCCTTCTCAATCATCATCGCAGTTCGGTCCCCACTACCATGTGGACACAATTCCGTATGCACATGACCGTCCACGAGACGGCTGCGATACTTACTATATCCAACGAACTGCCGTTCATCTTTCATGTTCATTCAATCACCCCTATTCGCCCTAACCCCTGGCGAATCCTTATCTATAATCTATACATCATTGGTATAACGTATTAATTTATATATTTTACTATACTAATTATTATACCAATAATGCGTATGTTTCGGTATCCTGATATTTACCATGTTTGAATCCAACTTGAGGCGTTAGACCACAATAGGTAAAGCCAAATCGCGCGTGTAACTTGGTGCTGCCTTCATTGCCAGCCGTAATAACGGATACCACATTGTGCAATAATGGATCATTTTTTGCTATTTCTAAAATATGAGCCATCAGTTGTGTAGCGATCCCCCTACCGCGATAATCTTGATGGATATAGATAGATAATTCGACGGTACTTTTATAGGCCTCTTTAGGTCTATATGGTGAAAGCGATGCATAACCTGCTACAATTCCATCAACGGTACCTACCACAATAGGATGATGCTCATCGCTATGAGATTCATACCATTCCTGCCACTCTGGCAACGTGCGCGGTTCAAGATCAAGCGTGGCTACGCCGTTCACAACCTCATAGTTGTAAATATCTAAACAAGGGGCTATATCATTCCTTGTAATTGGTCGTATTACTAATTCACTCATAAGTATTCCTCAAAACTGTAGGTATCCTAAAAATATTATTTCTATTTAACATAATATATAAAAAGAGACCACATATGCAAGAAAAAGGACGAACTATTTGTATAACATACCATTTCACATTCTGCATTTTTAAGAAGTAAAAATTACATATTTTACATCTATATCCCCAATACAACAAAATTGAGTGGTAAAAACAACGTTTTTTACCACTCAGCATATACATTTTGAAGCATATATAAGTAAAAAGCTCTTATTTTACTTATATACTTTCATCATATTTTTTATTATAACTATTAGAGCTAATACATTTCTATAGAAGCAAAATTATACTCTTACTTGATTTATAGGAAAATTACACAATAACAAATAAAAGTATTGTAATAACAATTAAAGCACTAATAACATTATAGTCGATTCTTTTCAATCCTACGGATGCAGCAAAGCTGTGTGTAGGGCCCCCAAAACCACGTAGTTCCAAGGATAACGCCATTGTTTCGGAGCGTCCCAAGGATTTTAATAGCAATGGTTGGATAACAGATGCATAGGATTTGATGCGCTTAATGAAGTTGCCTTCTAGAGATAAGCCACGGCAAGCTTGCGCCTCTTGTACAGCATGGCTTTCAGCAATGAAGTCAGGCACAAAGCGAAGTGCGGCAGTGAACATAAATGCATATTCGTAAGGAATTTTACATTGTGTTACGAGCGCGGCCGTAAGATCTTGTAATTTTGTAGTTGCCAACAGGCCTATAAAGACAAGTGTCATAGCCAACATTCGCAAGCCGGATACGATGGCAGATGTTACATCGCCGCTACCGAGGAATTGGATGAGGCCAAGAAATACAGCAAAGCTAGTTAATGCCAACACGGCTTTGCGTTGTTTGAATAACAAACCTGCCAAAAACAATACACCGAGTTCTACTACAACTAATGCCAATAGCGATGCCCAGTCGCGCAACAGGATGGCCCACACGGATACAGCGAGGGTCATCAAGATTTTTGTTAACGGTACTAAACGTTCCATATGTCCCTCCTATTTTCCGCTCAACTGAGCCACTAACTTAGATTTCAATTCATCCATAGATTTGCAATAACCTAAGGATGGTACCGCTAGTGAAAGTTCCACACTTGGCGGCTTCGTAAGGCCTAGGTCTTGCAATTCATCCGTAGATTTTTTGAATAATTCTTCTGGACTACCGTCGAAGGCTACGGTTTGGTTGCCCATAATGATAGCACGACTACATTCGCTAGCCATGATTTCCATATCATGGGTAATAAGAAGGATTGTGATACCTTCTGAATTAAGCTGACGCAATAGTGCTAATAGCTCTTTAGTTTCCTTACCATCTTGACCACTGGTTGGTTCGTCAAGTATGAGGATTTTAGACTGCATAGCCAGCGCAGAAGCAATGGCAACACGTTGCTTTTCACCGCGGCGCAATGTTGGAGGATAGGCTTCACGCAAATGACCGATGCCTGTGCGCGCCAATACTTCATCAACGATACGCTTCACTTCGGCTTTACTGCGCCCCAAGGACTCAGGTCCGAAGGCAACCTCTGTGGCTACGGTAGGTCTGAACATTTGGCGATCTGGCTGTTGAAATACGTAGCCGATAAATTGCCCCCGTTTAGACGGCGGCATGGACATAATATCTCTGCCATTATAATACATGTGGCCTTCCCTAGCCTTTTCGAGGCCTACGAGCAAACGCGTAATAGTCGTTTTGCCGCAACCATTACGACCACCAATAGCGATATATTCGCCTCCTTCGATGGTGAAAGTCACGTCTCGGAAAATATCTACGGCTGGCACATAGCCAAAACGGATGTTTTCAACCTTAAGCATGAGCGCCACCGTCCTTTCCTGGTACATCATCAACGCGTTGAACTGGTTGTCTATTTTCTACTATATTAGATTGATCAGCAAGATTATCTACTGTATTTCTTTGATTAGCTAGAGAGTTGCTTTTACCATGCACCTCGGTTTGTATTGCATGAGCCATTTCAATTTGGTGCAAGCCCTTGATAGCAGAGTCGATGCTGAGCCAAGGTTCATCACTGTGAAAGCCGGCTTGTTCCAATTCCATATAGGTTGTAAACACGGATGGCAAGGCATCGACATGAATATTGTGCTCGTACATGTAACGAAGCGTAGTCGGTACATCGTCATCACAGGCGATAGAACCATTTACCATGAGGGCCATGCGGTTAGCGTACGGCAATACGGCATGCAAATCATGGTCGATAACGACAACGGTGATACCGTGTTTTTGGTTCAAGTCACCTACGAGGCGATATAATTCTGCGGTCCCATCTGGATCGAGAGAGCTAGTCGGTTCATCAAGAACAAGTACGGTTGGATTCGTAGCCAATACGGAAGCGATAGCTAAACGTTGGCGTTGACCACCAGACAAACTTGTAATCTTGCGGTCTTCTAAGCCTACGAGGCCAACTTGCTTAAACACCTCTTCAGAACGAGCTTTAATAGTTTCACGGTCATAACCGCGGTTTTCCATAGCAAAGGCCACTTCTTCACGAACAGTCATCGTTACGAGCTGTGTATCGTAGTCGGCTAGAACTACACCGATATGGTTCGCTAGTTCTGGGATTTCCATTTGCGTAGTCGCATGACCATCTACGAAGACCATGCCTTCTAGACGTCCACCATAGAATTTAGGCACCGCCCCTACCATCGCCATGCAAAGGGTACTTTTACCACAACCGGCAGGACCTGTGACAACGAGGAAGTCACCTTCATTTACATCGAGATTGATATTTTCAAGGGATGGAGTAGTTGCCTTAGGATGATAGTAATTTACGTGCTCAATGGATATTTTAGCTTGGCGCTCAGGCAAGATAGTCAAGCGACTATGATCAGATGTCAATTGGTCCGCATTTGGCAACATACCACGTTTAGAAAATAGACGTTGTGCCGGAATATACAAGATTGGTGTAATGGCACCATTCAAGGCCCCTACGATAAGTACCAATGGCCACATGCCGTACATGTACACATTATTTGGCAACCCAAGCACTTGCCACAAAATAGTAACAAAGATACCACCAGATACAACAGTTGCTAAAAAGCCAGACACGACAGGCGTTAAATCAAAACCACCAATTTTACGGAACTTCATGGACAACATAGCGCGCGTTACGAGAGCCGCCGTCAAAGCACCACCTGGCTCAGACAACAAGTTGCCATAAGGGAACGCTGACTTAGACGTCAATACGTTGATGAGGGCCGCCACGAGGCCAATCCCCAAGGTTTGACTCAAACTAGGACGAGTCAATAAAATAGCTACGCAGTACGTAGCAATCGTCCAGTTCGGCGTTACCCCAGCCACACTAGGGCTTACCAAATGCAAAATCGTGCCCAATGCGAGCATCAATGTGCTAACAGTAACCCATCTAAACTGGCCACCCTGCACATGCGTGTACACAAGATCCTGAATCCGTTCCATAATAGCCTCATTTCTATAAAAATATATATGGATTTATTTTATCATTCTTCGAGAATTTGTGAAAGCCTAGAGACTATCAAGGGACTTCAAGTAAAGCCCATAAAAAAAGCACCATCTATTAATGATAGTGCTTTTAAGAACTAATGTACTTCATCTAATAATATTCTAAGATAATTACGTCTACTGTTTAATATTCTATCAATATAGATAGTCCGATCTAAATAACGGTAAAAACTTAAATAATTATGACAAAGTAAATATCTGTATTCAATTTTACTTCCTAGATTAATCAATAATCGCTGCCCCATTTCTGGAAATATACTCAACGAATCATTCGTAGTTACTATATCCAAAACGGTTTTCTTAGCTAACTCAATATCACCGGTTTCTTCTTCTATAAAAGATTTTATTTCTAGCAAATCTTCTCGTGCTTTTGGTGCATAGCTAATTTGATTATTCATAATTAAATCCCCAATTCAGTCTTTAGTTGCTCTGATGAAATCCAGCCTTGTTCTTCACCAGATTTACGACCTGTCTCTAAAGCGCCCATAAGTTTTATCGTAGCCATTAGACGTTCATAATCTTGAATATCCATAATTGCATATCGGCCTCTACCATTTTTAGTTAAGAATACGGGACTATCTATAGTAACATCACGTAAAACTTCAGAATAGTTTCGTAAATCTGAAATAGGTTTTATATTCGGCATACTATCACCTCCAGAGTACTTTAGTGATATACTACTCATTTTTCTAATATCTTATCACTATTGTAGTTAAATTATCGCGTAAATTCAACATTAAATTTTACAGCACCCTTTAAAATTACTATCAACATCTATGATACTTCTTTCTTCCTTTTCTTATTATATACTTATGATATAATGCGCATAGATACTTATTTACGAATAAAAAAGGAAATATATCATGGCACAAGCATTAATCGTAATCGATATACAAGAAGGCTTAGTTAACGAAAATCCTTACGATGCAAAAAGGCTTATCGCAAATACAAAAGCAATCATTCAACATTTCAGAGATCAAAATATAGAAGTAATTTTTATCAGACACTCTGAAGATGAAGGTTTATTAGCAACAGGCAGTGATAATTGGCAAGTCTATCACGAATTAAAACCTCAAAAAAACGAAAAGATCTTCAATAAATATTACAACAGTATCTTCAAAGATAGTGAGTTAAAGGAGTATTTAGATAGCAAAAGTATTACCGATTTAACATTCGTAGGAATGCAGGTGGAATTTTGCATTGATACCTCTGTGAAAGTAGGCTTTGAATATGGTTATAAAATCACCATCGTCGAAGATGCTATCTCAACCTTTGACAATGAGCATCTACCAGCAGATAAAATCCTATCCTTTTACAAAGAAAAAATTTGGCAAAATCGATTTGCGCAGCTAAAAACAACAAAAGAAATTTTAAGCATCAATTAAATTATGAAAATCTTATAAAGATTTCTATAATTTTTCTCACCTATTTGTCATATATGTATGTTAAAATTTCATCAAATATTTATGCCCGAACATAGGAGGTCTTTTTTATGTATAAGTATATTACGATTTTAGGAGCTGCGGGCCAAATAGCTCAAAAGTTGACTGCTACACTATTAACATATACAGATATGCACATTACATTATATGGTCGTCAGTTGAAAACACGTATACCTCCAGAGATTATCGACCATGAACGTGTTACAGTGATTGAAGGTTCTTTTCAAAACCCTGCTAAGTTAGAACAAGCTGTAACAAATGCGGAGGTTGTATTTGTAGGTTCTATGGAATCCGGCAGTGATATGGCGTCCATCGTGAAAGTATTGAGCCGTAAAAATGTACGCCGTGTTATCGGCGTTTCCATGGCTGGCCTTTCTGGTGAATTCCCCGTAGCACTTGAAAAATGGACCTTCGATAACTTGCCGATTAGCTATGTTCAAGGTGAGCGTCAAGCTCGTAACGTATTGCGCGAATCCAATTTAAATTACACTATTTTGCGCCTCACATGGCTTTATAATGATCCAGAAAAAACCGATTACGAACTCATCCCTGAAGGGGCTCAATTCAACGATGCCCAAGTTTCACGCGAAGCTGTGGTAAAAGCCATCTTTGATATCTTACATGCTGCGGATGAAACTCCTTTCCACCGCACAAGCATCGGCGTAGGTGAGCCAGGTACACACTTCGATAAACCAAGCTTTCACTAATATATAACTATAATTAACAATAAAGGCCTGATAGACTATGAAAATAGATAAAAGCTACAGTCATAGAATAAATATTAACGATAATACAACTAATATTTTACAAGCTAAGATAGATATATTATCTGCTCTTGTAGAAGGCCAAAATGATATCATTCAAGGACGTATTCTATCTTTAGAGAAATCCTTTGATAGTATAGACCAAATGTTAGATAAAATATAAATAGTATAATATATTAATTCTATAATAATAAGGTATATCCAAAATTTAAGAGTACATTTTTACTCATGTAACATAGATTTTGGATATACCTTTTTTATTCCTACATTTTATAGATATTTATATAGATAAACTCGTGTATTTACGCTATACTAATAAATAATTAGTATATACTATAGGTATGTGAAAGCAAATGCCTCTTTGATTATCAATTATATTTATATATGCAACTTACTGTATAAAACACTCTAGGTTTTATGTATAAAAATAAATGATACTCATTTTTAGTCCCAGTTAGGGCAGAGGCTAATCAAGGAGTTATTATGAATCGCATTGTTGTTATTGGCAGTTGCAACATGGATATTGTAGTCCTCGCGGACAAACGCCCTACTGCAGGCGAAACAATCATGGGCAACGAATTGCACATCGCTCACGGTGGCAAAGGTGCTAACCAAGCGGTAGCAGCTGCCCGATTAGGTGCAGAGGTTACCATGGTTGGTTGCATCGGTGCAGATGCTTACGGCCAAATGATTGTAGATAATCTAAAAGAAAATCATATCAATACGGACTACATCGTCACTGTTCCAGATACAACAACTGGTACGGCTCACATTACATTGGCGGAAGGTGATAACAGTATCATCGTTATCAGTGGCGCAAATGCTAAGGTAGATCAAACCGTAGTAGATAACGCTTGGTCAGCTATCGAGCAAGCGGATCTCGTAATGGTTCAAAACGAGATTCCTATTCCAACAATCGAATACATCGTTCGTCGTTGTCACGAGGCTAATGTGAAAGTCCTCTTAAATCCGGCTCCAGCGGCAGACCTCGATCCTGAGTGGTTAGCATTGGCAACCTATATTACGCCAAACGAACATGAGCTTTCAGCGCTTTATCCTAATCAATCTACAGAAGAAACATTGTTAGCTAACGAAAATAAAATCATCGTTACCCTCGGTAGCAAAGGCGTAGGCTACGCCGACAACGGTAACATTCACACCGTATCCGGTTTCAAGGTAAAACCCGTAGATACAACAGGTGCAGGCGATACCTTCAACGGCGCCTTTGCAACAGCCATCGTTAATGGTAAAAGCTTAGCCGATGCGTTGAACTACGGCAATGCAGCTGCGGCCCTCTCCATCCAACGCTTGGGTGCCCAAGGTGGCATGCCTACGAAGGACGAGGTCGCTGCATTCTTGGCAAAGAGTTAGCATATTGAATAGACCTTTAAAAGCTCCACTGGCCAGGTCTGCCTTCGCAGGGCCAAAGTCGCTTTGAAAGGTCTATTCAATACAAGCTATACATTCTCATGCAACGAATACATCTGCCCTCTATATAACAGAGAGAGTTAATGAATGAGGCGTTAAAACCTCATTCATTAGAATAGAAAAAGGAGCTTTATCTATGCAACGACAGGGCATTTTAAATAGCCATATCGCTAAGGTTCTTGCAGATCTCGGCCACACAGATACGATTTGTATCGCCGATTGTGGCTTGCCAGTGCCTGAAGGGGTTCAGAAAATCGACTTAGCCTTAGATTTTGGGGTACCAAGCTTTGAACAAGTGGTCTCCATCATCGCTAAGCATATGAAATCCGAAGCGATTCATGTGGCAGAGGAAATCAAGGAACATAATCCTGATGCTTACGAATTCTTAGAATCTACGTTCCCATCCGATCAATACGAATGGATTAAGACGAGCCATGATGCTTTCAAAGAAGCCACAAAACAATGCAAATGCATTATTAGAACTGGTGAAGCATCTCCGTATGCCAATATTATCTTGCGCGCCGATTGCATTTTTAGCGATCGTCCCTAGAGCAATAGATTAACCGACTAGTTTTATAAATTAAGCATCCGAACTTGTAATTTTACCAACTTGGCTTGCAAAAATTAACTAATTATCAAATCTATTACATACATCAAGATTACATACATTAGAGATACTTTCACCAATTATATAGGAGTAGTTATGGAAATTGTTATGTCAGGCATTGCAAAGGCCTTTGGTACGAACCAAGTGCTGCGCGATGTAAGTATTACCCTCAAGGAGGGCGAGGTTCACGCCTTGATGGGCGAAAACGGCGCTGGCAAGTCCACCCTCATGAATATCCTCACCGGTATTCACAAGGCAGATGCTGGTACAATCACCATCGACGGCGTTGAGCGCACCTTCCCGAATCCGAGAGAGGCCGAGCTAAACGGTGTTGCCTTTATTCACCAAGAGCTCAACATTTGGCCTAATCTAACATTGTTAGAAAATCTGTATTTAATGAGACCGAAGCGCAATAGCTTTGGTATGCTCGATAAAAAGGCGATGCTCGCTGAGGCAGAAAACACCTGCCGCGAGTTGGGTATCGAATTGCCACTCACTACTGAGGCGGGCCTTTGCTCCGTCGGTCACCAACAGATGACAGAAATCCTTCGTATCTTGATGTTAGATGCCAAGGTAGTCATCATGGATGAACCGACAGCAGCCCTCACAGAGCGTGAAACGGCGACTTTGTTCAAAATGATGCGCAAAATGAAAGCCCGCGGCGTGGCTATCGTATATATCTCTCACCGTATGGAAGAGGTATTTAGCGAATGTGATACAATAACAGTTATGCGTGATGGTCACACCATCATTACAAAACCAACTGCTGAAATTTCTGTAGACGAAGTTGTACGTCACATGGTAGGCCGTTCTATTGACGAATTCTACCCTGCTCGCACCACAACACCAGGCGAAGTGGTCATGAGCGTAGACCACCTTAAACCTGAAGGGTTCGACAATGACATTTCCTTCTCCTTGCGCAAAGGCGAAATTCTCGGCGTAGCAGGCCTTATGGGCGCTGGCCGTACAGAAATCATGCGCGCTATCTTTGGTGTAGACAAGCACAATGGCGGTACCGTAACAGTTAACGGCTCCGTTCTCAACTGTAAAAAACCGGAAGATGCCATCAAAGCTGGCATTGCTTTCATCACAGAAAATAGAAAGAGCGAAGGCTTGATCCTTGATTTCTCCATCGGTTCCAATATTACATTGCCGAACCTAGGCGAAATTTGCCCATCTCATGTACTTGATAGCGGCAAGCTCAATTCCTTTGCTGACAAACTGTCTAAAAAACTAGGCGTTAAAACACAATCTATTCACGAACCGGCATCGTCCCTATCCGGTGGTAACCAACAAAAGGTGGTTATTGCGAAATGGGTTGGTAAAAAGCCATCCATTATCATCATGGACGAACCGACACGCGGTATCGATATCGGTGCGAAACGTGATATTTATGATTTAATGAACGAATTAACGAACGATGGTGTGTCCATTATCATGGTGTCCTCTGAGTTACCTGAAGTGCTGGGCATGAGCGACCGTGTTATGGTCATTCATGAAGGTCGCGTAGCCGGTATCTTGGACCGCAGCGAAGCAACACCAGAATCGATTATGACATTAGCCACAGGAGGACAATAATGGACAGCAAAGCTCTACAATATATAAAAAAATTAGGCCCCCTCATCGGCCTCATCCTTTTATTTGTAATTATCTCTGTCATGAACGACAGTTTCCTTGAATTCTCTAACTTGCGTAACTTGTTGCGCCAAGTATCCATCAATGCGATCATCGCCTTTGGTATGACCTTCGTCATCCTAACGGGCGGTATCGACTTATCTGTTGGTTCTATCCTTGCCCTCTCTAGTGCAGTGATGGCCAACCTCATCGTAACTGGTACTGACCCTGTATTGGCTATCGTATTAGCCGCAGGTGCGGGCCTTGTATTGGGCGGCATCAATGGTCTCGTTATCACCTATGGCCGCGTAGCTCCGTTTATTGCTACCTTGGCGACCATGACAATCTACCGTGGTGCGACCTTAGTATTCACAGACGGTAACCCAATCTCCGGCCTTACACAAGATCCTCTATTCCACGGCTTTGGCCAAGGGGATATTGCAGGCCTTCCAGTTCCAGCGATCACAATGTTCCTAGCTTTCATCATCCTCTGGTTCGTATTGAGCCGCACATCTTTAGGACGTAAAACATACGCCGTAGGTGGCAGTGAAAAAGTTAGTTACATTGCTGGTATCAAGATTGACCGCGTTAAAATCTTCGTGTATGCCTTGACTGGTATGCTCTGCGGTATCGCAGGTGCAATCATCACTTCTCGTCTTAACTCTGCACAACCTACAGCAGGTGCAGGCTACGAACTTGACGCTATCGCAGCCGTAGTTCTTGGCGGTACAAGCCTGGCTGGTGGTCGTGGTCATATCGTCGGCACATTAATTGGTGCCCTAATTATCGGTACCCTCAACAACGGGTTAAATATTCTCGACGTTTCCAGTTTCTATCAACAAGTCGTAAAAGGTATTGTTATTTTACTAGCTGTTCTTGCAGACCGCAAGAAAGCTTAGGAGGTTCCTATGAAAAAACTATTGTTACTGTTGGCGATGGCTATCATGGTTATCGGTCTTGTAGCAGGCTGTGGTAAAAGTGCTGATAACGGTGGCGGCGATAAAAAATCCGGCACCATCGGCTTCTCTGTTTCCACATTGAACAACCCATTCTTCGTAACTATGAAAGAAGGCGTTGAGGCTCAAGCTAAAGCGCTTGGTCTTAAAGTTAAAATCGTTGACGCTCAAAACGACCCTGCAAAACAAGCAAACGACATTTCTGACTTGCTTGAAAGCGGCGTTTCCGTATTGATCATCAACCCTGTAGACTCTGCAGCTATCTCTACTTCCGTAGAAGCAGCAAATGCTAAAAACATTCCTGTCATCACTGTTGACCGTTCTGCTGATAAAGGCAAAGTAGTGGCTCACATCGCTTCCGATAACGTAAAAGGCGGCGAAATGGCAGCTCAACTTATCGTTGATAAAGTTGGCAAAGCTGCAAAAGTAGCTGAAATTGAAGGTATCCCTGGTGCTTCCGCAACTCGTGAACGCGGCCAAGGTTTCCATAACGTAGCTGACAAAGACTTAACAGTAGTAGCAAAACAAAGCGCTGACTTCGACCGTACAAAAGGTTTGAACGTAGCAACTAACATCTTGCAAGCTAACCCAGACGTACAAGCTATCTTCGCTCATAACGATGAAATGGCATTGGGTGCTATCCAAGCAGCTAAATCCGCAGGCAAAACAATCTTCATCGTAGGCTTCGACGGTACTGCTGACGCAGACAAAGCTGTTAAAGACGGCACATTGGCTGCAACAATTGCTCAACAACCAGACCAAATGGGTAAAATCGCTATCGATACAGCTCAAAAAATTATCAAAGGCGAAGCTGTAGAAGCTAAAATCCCTGTAGATCTTAAAGTTGTTACAAAATAATTGTATATAGAAACTGGGTACAAAAAAAGAGTCGCATCACAAAGATGCGGCTCTTTTTATTTATTCATGTGGCGTCGTATATGTAATGTTTTGCGCTTCGTAGCTTTCACCATGAGCCAATACGTGAACGATGGTTTCTAGTGTAGCGCGTACCGTTTCAACAGCCATGCTCGGTTGATCTGGTTTGTTTACCACTTGGGATGGCAAGTACGGAATGTGCATGAAGCCCACCTTGATGCCACTCTTTTGAGCTGCGTAATGAGATACGCCATACATGATATGGTTACATACAAAAGTGCCCGCCGTATTGGATACTTTTGCAGGGATACCCGCTTGATGCAACGCATTAACGATGTCTTTAATAGGTAGTGTGGCAAAGTAAGCACTAGGGCCATCAGCTACAACGGGTTCGTCCGTCGGTTGATTGCCTCCATTATCTGGGATGCGGAAATCATCGCAGTTGATGGCTACGCGTTCAATTGTAATGTCTGGTCGGCCACCAGCTTGACCTACACAGAGAATAAAATCAGGATTACATTTTTCTGCAGCCTCTATTGCTGTTTTTACAGAATTATAGCGCACAGTAGGTACCATCTGAGTGACTACTGTATAGTCCCCATCTGTATACCCTTCCATAGTTTTTACAGCTTCCCACGCAGGATTGATACTTTCACCACCGAAAGGATCAAAACCTGTAATCAAAATCGTTTTCATCATATTACCTCATTACAATATCAATTGATACTGTGAATTTAAATAGTTTAACCAAAATAGTATTACATATAGCAATACTATCAATATTTATAATTTCCAAAACCGCACTTATCTCAATATTATGAATGCATTGTTCTTAAACTATGTAAACACCTACTATGCATTATAAGAAATAGTACATCAATAGAATGTTCAATGTCAGCATCACAATAGCAACAGGAATTTGCGCTTTAATAACGCCGTACGTATCCTTCATTTCAAGAAGCGCCACAGGCACGATATTGAAGTTTGCCGCCATCGGGGTCATCAACGTACCGCAATAGCCTGCGAGCATAGCGATAGGTCCGATAATAGCAGGGTTGGCACCATGACCTACAACGAGCATAGGCACTCCAATAGCACTCGTAATCATTGCAAAGGCTGCAAAAGCATTCCCCATAATCATCGTGAAGAAAGCCATACCGATGCAGTACGCCACAACAACAAGGAACACATTATCTGCGGGCACTATGCTAGCCACCATGCCAGAAATCAACTTACCTACCCCTGCGAGGTTAAACAAGTAACCAAGCGCCGCTAACAATTGGGACAAGATAGCCGTCCAGCCGATAGCATCGAGAAGACGACGACCTTCATGGAAGCTTTGCGTTACCTTTGCTTTTGTAATATATAAAGCCACACACAAGGCGATAATGGAGGCAATCGCAAGCCCTACAAGGGCGCCGAGTTTCGTAAAGAACCCAATGATAAACGTAATAATCCCAACGAGCAACGCCGGAATAAAGATAACATTTCCTATGCGTAATGCTTCAAGTTTTTTGAAGTCCACAGCAGATTCAAAGTAATTTCCCTTGCCAAGTTGTTTGAACAACACGATGGCAGCCATCGCAATTACAAGCCATCCGTTAATCTCTTTAGACAAATAAGACCCAAAAATAAAGGAAATCCCATATAAAATCCAGAACAAACCAGTACCTATCCGATGTTTATGCTCTTTATCAAGGAAGGATTGTATAGAGAAGATAACTAAGATGATACCAATGAGAAGGTATACATAGTCTAAGGGCTGCATTTTGTATACTAATTCCAACATATTATTTGCCCTCCTTCGCTAACTCTTCCGGTGTTACAAGAATATTTAACTCATTAGGCACCAATTTACCAGCTTTCATATCGGCCTCGTCTTGAGCTACGCTAGATTGAATCGTTTTATCGAAAACAAAGAAGCGAATAACGCTAACTACATAGGCACATACGGCCGTTGGCACTCCATAAATTACCATATCTGTAAGTTCAACGGTATATCCAAGTTGCTCCATCACGCCTTTGATCAATAAAAGCCCACCTGCTGCTAAGAACAGATTTTGACCGAAGAAGTTACCAAGATTATCAGTAGATGCTGCTACACCACGGATTTTATCAAGTGTACGTTGAGATATAGGTCGCCCTTGTGCTACAGCGGCTTCACTCATTGGAGAAATCAAAGGACGAACCATGGCTACTAGACCAGACATACTGATGCCAAGTGCTACCGTCACTTGACGAACGAATAGGTAAATCATAAAAATACGCCCCGCCGTTGCAGCGTGAATCTTGCCAATCAAAATTTCTGCCCGTTCACGCAAACCGTGCCGTTCCATAATACCAATGACGGGAAGGACTAAGGCAAATAAGGACATATAACGATTCTTAACAAAAGCCTCCCCAATGGCACCAACGATATCGTTTATGCTAAGCCCTGCCGCAAGGCCCGTTAC
>CAJZEE010000004.1 GCA_915066865.1 uncultured Veillonella sp. | reverse complement strand
TGGCAGCCCAACAAGCCATAAACCAAATATACCAACCCAGTAAATCACAATAAATAATGTCACCGAAAAAGAAAATAATTCTCTTAAACGAGGCTGATCCTTAGTGATATATGCATTTTGAAAGACCGGTTGGTATGTATTATATAGTGTACTAGCAACAACAGCTACTGCAGTAGTCAGTTGAATAGCAATGGAATACATACCAGTTTGTGCCAAACTTAAATAGAATGATGAAATAATAATAGTTGCTTGAGTTGATATATAATTAGATATAGATACAATCCCATCTCGCCACGCATTATACCAAATAGTTCGGAATATATCTGCTGTAGATGTAGCAACAAGATTTGTAGCAGATCTCAATTTCTCGCCAATATGCTCATATTTATAAAAATATCTGTGCCCAAAGAGTTTAAATCCAAGACCATATATAAGGTAGCCTATACTCGCACCAATAATACCAAAGCCCATTAAAAGTAAAATAATCGTAAATACCATTTGCAATAAACGAGCATAAACAATACTTTTATTAGCCAATGTAATAGCACCTACACCTCGAAGAAATGAGATATAGTAGCTATAATAAAGATTTAAAAAAATTCCAAACCCATACGCTCCCCATGCGATATAGGCTTCCCAGCGAGAACTCGGACCAACTAAGCTACCTATATAATACATTCCTAAAGTGTACATTAACACTAAAGCACTACCACCTAAGATAGCGTAAATCGATTGACAAGCCTTAAGGACAGCTTTTAATAAGGAAAAGTTAACTTCTTTTGATTCAGAAAAAGCAACATGCCTTGCTTTAAGTTCTTGAGCACCACTCCAACAATACGTTATATTACGAGCAAAGGTAATGGAAAAACCAAAATCAAATAGTAAGGCAATAGATCCTATACTAATAAATACATACCATAGTCCCACCATATCAGGTGTAAAGAAATAGATATAAAGTGGCAATAGTAAGAGATTTACTGCCATCGTGAGAGCCATACTTCCATAAGACCATAAAACATCTCTTTTTTTGATGGAAATATTCATAATCTACCTCTTTGGTTACTTTATCTTTACCCGATAACCTACGTAAATAAATAGACCTATTAAACCAACAATAACAAATTGATAAAATGCTAATAATGCACGGATACGATCATCATAGCCCGCCCATACAAGTGATACTAGTTCAGTAAGAAAAATAGCTGTCCAAACATGAGTCCAAATATCGCCATTAGAGCGACGTTGTAAGTATTCATAGGCTAATGAAAATAATGCAGTCACTATAATACTCATAATAATAACACCCAAAATACCAAAATCTTCATACCAACGCCCAAATAAAGATAATGTATTGCCAAATTTATCAAATTCATGATAAGCCATTCGTGCTGATTCTGGTAACAGGCCAAAATTAATCAATTTATCATATACATCTGCAAAACTAGATTGTCCAAAATAAGTAGTGCGTGCTGGCTCCCATATATGAATATTCAACGCATAAATACCACCAGCTAATAATTCAGTAACCCGTTGCAATGTTACATTATTACCATCATGGCGACCTACTAATATACCATAAAGAATATATAAAAATGGGCTAATTATAGTAATAGGAATGAGTTTAAATAAAAATCTTTTAACTTGATCAAAATATTGCTCTTTTACTAGGAGAAATAAATACGTCAAAATCATGAAGATAAATATTTCGATAGCTGGTTGGCGTGCGCCCATAGCAATAGAACTACCAATACAGAAAAAAATAACTATTGTAAGAAGACCCGTTCCTTTAAAAATAGGCTTATTTAAAATAACACCATTATATATAGCTACATAAGCCGACACATATGTTATGGCCCATGCAATCTTATAAAATTGAGAGTTAATAAATACAAATCGTGTATCATTAGGATGTAATTGAGGATATATAATAATATCCCTATATTGAGTCATACGACTAACATCACTATCACCAGTCGTATTAATGAATACACAGAATAAAGAAAATAAAATAAAAAATATCATATACATAGATATGTATTTATATCGTACAGGAAGTTTTACTATTCCCACTAAAGAGTAACGATTACTATCAAAATTATACTCAATAGATATTGGATCTCCCCAATTAAGTTTAGCCCATTTCTGCACACCATAACCAGTACCTAAAATAACCCCTCCACCAAGAGCGATTACTATGAAGGTATAAAAGTAAAGGTCTGTTCCCATTTCATATCTATACCAGTATCCCAAAGCAATAACAATCGTTAAAGATACCAATGTAATCATTGTAGGGGATATGATAGGCAATTTAAACTTCTTATAGCCTAATACTACAAATATTACATACGATACTAGTAATAATAAATAACAATCCATTTATTCTTCCTATCTCTCTATCTCTCAAAAATATGTAATATAGAATCTAATACAACCGCTACTGAGATTCCCTGCATACATTTATTATTAGTACATGTATAAGATTGATCATATCCCAAACATGGTGAACATTCTATGGCATGATAAATAATCTTACTATATGGGCCGAATGGCTTTACAATAATTGGATCCGTACACCCAAAAAGTGTTAATGTAGCAGTTCCTTGTATAGCGGCTGCATGAATAAGCCCTGTATCTACACCGACAACAAGATCTGCTTCTCGTACCACTTGAAAACTCTCTTTAATAGAGTGTTTTCCTATAAAACTAACAATACGTGAATCTAATTCATCATGATAAGGTTCAATCATACCTTGTTCCATTGAGCCACCAATAAAGATAACCTCATAACCCCGTTGAACTAGTTTATTTCCAAGTTCTACCCAATTCTTAGTCGGCCATGACTTAAGACTTAATGCATAAGGATCGTGTAATTTTTCATTCGCTACATGACCTGAGCCTATACAAAAAACGATAGATGGATGATTGATTATGATTGGTTTTAATTCAGGGTTCTTATCAACAGAATATGCTTCAAGCTGCATAACAGTTGGCTCAAAACCTAACTGTTTCAATATATCATTTTCTAAGTCATATATATAATAACTATCTGGACGATTTATAGATTTCTCATAGGTAGCACCATTATATGGATTATGCGCACCTATAGTAGTTTTACAACAAAAATTTATTATCTTACTCGGCCATGATGACATATACTTAGAACTAAAATGCTCAAGTACAATACCATAATCGTAACTATGATAACCAACTTTCAACAAAAACATTAAGGAATGAAATGGTTCATTCTTAGTGTAGTAGTAACAATGACGAATATCCCCTTGTAACTCCACCATCTTTTTGTTTAGACCAATACGTCTTTTATCACTACATGTAAACATATCAATGACTGCTGTTGGATCTTGCGATTTAATACTCTGAATGAGCGGCATGGCAATAATAAAATCACCAATACCTGGAGCAATGTAAATAAGATATGTATTCATACTAATTCCTATATATTATTTAATAAGCACCTTTTGACTTCACAACCGCCAAGACGGTTTTCAACAAATACACAATATCAATCCATATGGACCAATTATGAATATACCAAGAATCCATTATCGCTCGTTGTTCAAATGTTGTATCACTACGACCACTTACTTGCCATACACCGGTGAGCCCTGGTAACACTAACTTATAATCCTCAATATAGCTGTTATATCGTTCTACTTCATTGGGTAATAATGGTCTAGGTCCAACTAGACTCATATCCCCAATCAATACATTCCATAGTTGGGGTAGTTCATCAATACTTGTTTTTCGGATTATTCTACCTATCTTAGTAACTCGAGGATCATTCTTTAATTTAAAATTCTTTTGCCATTCTATCTTTTCACTCTCATGAGTATTTAAGTATTCTTCAAGTATGATATCTGCATTTTTAACCATAGACCTAAACTTATAAAAATTAAACTCTTTTCCATTCTGTCCTATTCGTTTTTGTTTATATATAATAGGTCCTTCTGAATCTAAATAAATAATAACAGCTATGAATAGCATAAATGGTAATATAAAAAAACCACCACATATAGTAACCACAATATCAAATATACGTTTGATAATACGATTAGACTTGCGAGCTAGATTATTTTGTACACGCAATACTACCGCCTGCTCTTCCATCATGCCACGTGCTGTAATATTACTTGTAGGTAAACCAAATAATTCAGGAACAAAGGCCACCCGTTTTACTAACAATTGTAATTGATTTATTAAAGAAACCAATTTTTTTGGCTCAAGTCCGGGCGCACAAATCAGTACTGTTTGAACGCCTGTATCTTTAATAACACTTTCTACATCTTTAAAGGCCCCAAGGCATGGATATTCTTTAGCGATAGATGATGATTTAGGATTATCATCTACATAACCAATAATCTTATAGGTAGTAATCGGCATGCGATCTAAAGCCCTCTTTACAAGTTCCGAAGTCTTACCCGCCCCAACGAGAAGGATTGGAATTGTTAAATACCCTGCTTTTGAAAGTATTTTTCCTACAATAAAACGCTCGCTAAAGATAAATACGAGCATACATATATAAGCAAAGGCAACAAATAGACGAGACACATCATTAATTACATGGCCCGTGTACATTAGAACAATCGATACAACAACCCCTATGGTAATGCTGCGAAATAAATTTTTCATCGTATCCCAATAAGGTGTTACCACAGAATAAGCATTATTAAGCAATAATATAGTTAAAAATACGATAGGCACAATACCATATACGTAGATTTCTTCTACCTTAAAATTTGAACTTACCGGTAAAATTGATAAGTTTAAACGTAAATAATAGGCTGCCAATGTCCCCAAAACAATAGCAATATAATCTGCTATAAGCACTATGAGCTTACTAATAAATAACTTTTTATTATTGTTATTACAGATAGAACTATTCATACTAATACCCCAAATTATAAGAAAAGGTTATTTTCTCAATCTCAAAATATTAAGAAAACAACCTCTCTATCATACGAATACAATGTACCAATATTTACATATATTGTATCATATTTAAATATGTAAAACTATAAAAAAACATAGATTTCACCTATCTTTTATGTAGTTATTTATTTTTTAAGTCTATTTGAATCCTACTTAATTGTCTATTAGATGGTAGTTAAATGCTTTCCAATACAGATATACGATTCTCAATTATCCCGCAATTGAAGCATCGTAGCTAACATAAAATACATAATGCGCATTCCGGACGAATTATCTAAAGTATACTCCACTTGGCCAAATACAAATACATAACAGATAACAGCAATCATAGCACAAAGACTATAAGGATCTCGCGTCTTAACCCAAACCACAAAATTATCAACGATAATAGATCCATAAAAGATGAGAACCCCTAGTAGACCTAACAGACCTACCTCACCAAGAAGTTGAATAAAGTTATTATGAGCATGATATAAATGTTGATTTTCCGTTGGTAATCGATAGGATGCTTCATATATAGTACGCCATTGTCCTATACCTACACCTGTCACAGGATGGTCTTTAAACATATTAATGGACGATGTCCACACATCAAAGCGACCTAGGTTGGAACCATCTGTGGTCGTATTGGTAATGGATTCAAATCTAGCCACATAATGTGGCTGTGTACTAAATCCCCATACAACTCCACCTAATGTAGCAAGAACTGCTATTACATAGACAAAACGCTTTATCAAATACGGCAGAGATACAATAGGTACCATAATCATATTAAAGAGCCAAGAACCTCTACTTTGATTGCCATACATACCAAAACCAACACAACCCAGTGCCCATAGAGCAGATGCTTTCACATAGCTAGGAAAGGCCGAATCTAATAAAATGACGCAGAAAATAGGTACTAGCATAACCATAAGGCCTGATATGGTCAACACGCTACTACCAAATCCCCACCCTCTATCAGTCATTCCAGAAAAATGTTGATAAAAGGCTACTAAATTATCGATACCAAAATCCACAAAGAATACGGCAAGCATCGTAAATAATATTTTCTTATCACGAATACACAGAGCGATAACGAAAAACACAGGAATCCGCCACAGCCAAACATTGATAAATTCAGGTAATCCTACAGCTATATTGTTCGTTAATACTGCGGAAGGCAATAACAATAACAACATTAGAGCAAACGTTTTACTATATTTTTTAACATAGGACGGAACATATAAGTCATGCCTATGTTTCCAAATATAGAAAATACTTAATAAAATAGCAATAACATAAAATACTTGACCAGCTGCCATGGATAACCTTGTAAGACACACCATTAACGTAATCATAATAGCAATCCATGACTCTAAACTTAACTTTAATACTACTCTCATAGTAATTCTCCCTTACAAATAATATAAATCTATATATATATGATGGATTGAATCAATGCACGATGACTGTAGTCCTCATTTGCATTCATTAAACCTTGATTATATTGCTCTTTATGATGCTGTAAATTCTCTACAAACGTTTGAATCCCCTGTCTGATGGAATGTGCATCATCTAAATTTAAAAATTCCCCAATAGAATACTGTTCTAATACCTCGGGATTAATTTCTGGAGATATAAGAACAGGCTTGTGAAAGCCAATAGCCGTAAATAACATAGCTGCCCAGTGATAGCGATATCGTTCAGCCCCATAGGGCAATAATAGAGCATCTACACTCAACAATGCTGTATCCCAGTCTTTCCCTATCAGACTGGCATGGATGAACTTAATATTATTATACTGGCTATATTTCTTGATGATAGACTCAAATAAAGCTCCATCTTCAGGCTTTACCGTTGCCCCTTGAACGACGAGTTGTACCGAATCATCATAATTCAGCGATACAAAGGCATCTATAAAGCGCTCAATGTTTTTCTCTTTTCTAAATTGACCAAAGAAACCTAATTTTATCGGTTTATTTGCTGATATAGAGGTTTCCAAATTAGTACCTATACAAGTTGTAGAATTCGGAACTTTTTGGTCTTGTATATTAACATTACCTTGTGTATCACTATTCTTTTGTTCTCCACTCAATTCACTCGATGGCAAGAATACAGGAGGCAAGATTTTACGAACTCTTGGTAAATCAGAGCGCAACATATCATCGCGCAAAGAGATAACATCGAGGTACACGTTTTTATATGCATTAGCACGATGAGCTTGCTTAATAAAGCGATCCATTTCGCCCTTCCCAATACCATGGAAGATAACATGTACTGCTGCCTTACTGTCCTTTAATGGCGTGTCTAACAAAGCTTTAATATAACGGTATGTCCCTGTGGGAATGATTAAAGCATCTATATTATGTTCTTTAATTTTTTCTGCTGCTGATGTGAACCAACTGCGACGACGGCGTTCTCGCAAAATGGATAAAAATAGCTTCTTCCATTTAGATGCCCCCGCATAGGTCACTACTTCTCCCCCTCCTATGTACACTATATCTACTCCATAGTCTACTTTGAAAGGAAAGTTCTCCGGCACAAATAATACTGGTTCATGACCTTGACGCTTCAGTTCATTGATGAGGATGCGATCAAACTCCACCTCATGACCAGCAGGCATGACAATACTTTCTAAAATTGCTACGCGCATAGCACACCTCTAGGCCTTTACGTACGGTTTTATGTTTTCTTGAATTATAGTTTCATACTCATCTAAAAGAGCATAGCGATTACGATATTGGCTACGTTTTTGTGATTTAATCTCTTCCATAGGTTTGCGTTCTTCTTCAAGAGGAATAGTAAAGTAATTTGGATCGGATTCCAATACTGTACCCCCAATATCCTCCCACAAGGTATCTAATACGGCCACCTTTGATTTATTACCACGCACCATATGTGAATTTGCATAAAAGCCTTCATCAGATACGGCAAGTATGGATTCTACTCGCGCAGCACGAGCGATTTCACGAATCAAGAAGGTAATAAAGTTCTTCGGACGGTAACCATACATCTTTTTCGTAATCTTCTTAGCTCGATCAAGACCATCTTTATAACCTTGAATAGTACCGATAACAAGAGTTCTCTCTCCATTAGGGCCTTTAGCAAAGCGAATATTTGCATGGTATACGCCCTTATCTTCGAGCAAGAGCATAACTGTCAAGAAACCTTCCTTACGTTGTCCCGGCTCGTAATATAGATGAGCAGACATATTGAGCTCATCGGAACTCCAAAAGGTAATACCCCGTTTTTTATCGAAATAATCAAACTCCGCTTCGTCTACATACATGAGCTGAATCGCTTTATCCGTAAACACCTCTTGTAATATGGTGAAATGCTGACGAAGAGCTTCCAAACGCCATTGTGGCGTAGAGTTTTTAATCAAAAACATACGACTCATCAATTCATAGAGACTAGGATGTTTTTCCAACAGCTTTGGATCTGGAGTATAAGATTTAAAGAAGTTTTCAAATTCCGTAACCGTTGAGTCATGAAGACAAGAGCGCATTGTATGTAAGAAGGTTCGTCTCGTTTCACGCCATGTGCGCTTGCCATATATAGTACGGCCTATATGCCAATGTTTTCCAAAATTGCCTAACATAATGCTCCCTCTATTACAATTTGCCCTTGGATTTTAGTAAATAGTAAAACTTTACGTATTTAGTCATCGTATAGAAATATTGATTAAAACATAATTGCTTATTACTGAATAAAAATATTATAAACAATACTTATTGGTATTTAACTTTATTTTCATAATAATTAATATACCACATAGTTAATAATGTCCAGTCTCGCGCATCGTCCCCATGATTATCAATAGGGCGAATTGGCTCAACCGGTTTATAGGATGGTATGTTGCTTTCACCATAATCCATACGAACATCGCCCATCATATGAGGCGTAATCCATTGATATGGTGTAACTAATGTATCTGGCTGTTCATCAAACAAGGACGGTACGATGGAATAATATTCGAAACCCTTTGGTGCAATGGCTTCAATAATGGTAGGCATGAGGCTCATATGCGTGCCAATTGGCGCCGTAATCGTATCCTTGGTGAAAGCAGGATGTTGCAACAATCCTACAGTACAGAATGTATCGCGCAAGGTATAATCTCGTTGAATTAAGGATGTATTATTCAAAGAGCCAAATAGATTAGAATGGTCACCAGTGACAACAAATAAACTATCAGGAAAAGCCTCTTTCATAGCATTTACAAAGTTAAATATCGCCTTATCACTATAGCGATAGGTAGCCAATTCCTTATTGCGTTTCTTGTTAGATTTTAAATCATCTCCAAGATTTGGCATAACCTTCTCAGGATCATAATCTAATAGGGAATCTTCCATTTTATAAGGACCATGATTGGATGTAGTATAAATAAAATGGAATGTAGGATGTTCTAAAGATTTGATTTCTTGTTCTATATGTTCTAAAAATACATGATCATAGACGCCTACCCAAGTTTTAGGTGCATCAGGGCCACAGAAAACAGAAGCACTTTCCACACGGTCAAATCCTTGGGCATTACCGAAGTGATTAAAATTACCGTACGAAGCATTACCACCATACCAATAAATCGTATCATAGCCTAATCGCTTCATTTGAGATGCCAAAGAAGTCGGCAATGGTTCATGCCAGAAGGCTTCCCGTTCATTGATTTCCGTACCCGCATCATAGACACCAGATAACATACTCACAATAGATGGGCGAGATACATTACCGGCAGGTAAAAAATTAGGTACTTGCACCGTATGAGGATTATCTTTAAAATCCCATAAACCAGAGCATATATTGAGATCCTTATAAGGTTCATCAAGAGACCACTGAGGGATACTTTCACCAACAATAAAGAAAATATGTTGTGGTCTATCAATACGAGGGCCTGATGCAACGCGCTTGAATGCATGAAGCGGTGTATTCAAATCCTGCCAAGAATCTTTATAATCCTTAGGAACAATACGGTGAATCGCGTCATCAATGTCCTCAGCAGATGCCGTATATTCATCACGAAGTGGATGTTTTAGCACAGTTTCTAAGGCACATAGATCTGGTACTGTAGCACGAGCAAAGAATATATCCTCTTTTACTACTGTAGGAATCGTATCCCATTCTGGTTTATCATCATGAGATAAGGTTCCACCATAGCGGAACCAATAAAACCCCAAAACGGAGGCAGCCACAAGCCCTATATTCCAAGCTACAATAGACCAAGTTTCTTCCATAGTTGGATAGGGTATAGATGGCAAGGATAAGAAGAAATCTCCCATATACCAGGATATAAATATCATAGGAATCAATCCTAAAATGACGAGAATTCCTCGATCTTGATTAAAAAATACATCAATCAAATTATGTTTCTCTGCATGATTTCCATAATGAACCATATAGTTATACGTATCATGGAAATGCTTATAAAAAATCATTTTTCCTGCAAAAGCTGCGTAAAGTATACAGGAATAAATAGTTAATCCCACTAACCGTACAGCATCTTCTATTTGGTGATACCCATCAAATAATAATGCAGGGAGTGTCACCAATACTAAGGGTAGTAAGAATACATAAGCATCAAAATCCATCCCCCACCAAAAGCCATAACGCAATGAACCCACTACAGATTTCCAGCGTCCCTTCCATGTAGGGTAAGGATTATACACAATCATGAATATGATTCGAAAGATGGTGCTTAATATAGGAGCCCAAAGCATTAGTTTTATATTTTGTTGTAGGGATAGAAAAAACTGTTCACTCATTCATACTTCCATATCTACTTCAAGAACAATAATTCCCCATAGCAATCTACTATACTAAATTACTGATTATAATTGCCCATTAGATTTGTTTAAATAATATAATTTTACATATTTCGTCATGGTGTACATCATATGGTAGATAGATAATAGAAAACCTATTTTTCCATCTAATATGCCACCTTGCAAAATATATATCTTAAAAAATGCCCATGTTGGACGCAATATAATATCCCCTAAAAAACTACAAGATTTCCCTTGTTCCTTGTACTTATTGGCCGCTGCTGTAGTGTATTTATTGAACTTTTCAAAGAACTGATGCCAGTTATCATAAGTGTAATGATACAATTTACCTTCTAATGTAACTTGTGGATAAGGACTAATAAAAGTCTCATGGACTGCCCCCTCCACTGTAGCCCCTTCACGAGGCATTAATCTCAAAACCTTATCAGGTCTTACTACGCCATGAGTAGCTGGATTGTGATAGAATAAATTATATCTTCGTAGCCAATAGGCCTTTGGCTCTCCTTTAATAGATTCTTGGATTGATTTTGCTAATTGAGGAGATACACGCTCATCCGAGTCTATAAATAGAATCCATTCACAATGTGCTTGAGATATACCAAATCTCCGTTGTTGTGACCAATCTCCATTCAGAGGATGTGGTATAACTTTAGCCCCCAAGTTAGTAGCAAGAGGTACCGTTTGATCTGTACTTCCATCATCAATAATTAATATTTCATCAGCAAATTGAATACTTTTAATACAATCTACAATATGTTTTTCTTCATTTCTGGCTAAAATGATTACAGATAAAGATGGCATTATTTTACATTCCTATTTTAAAAATAATATCTTAGCTAAATAAGCTATATAATTTAAAATAAAAAATTAATAATCTAATGATTCAAAAGGTTTATATATAGCTTTATTTAATCTTCTAAATTGGCTAATAAGTTTACCTTTTAAAGGTAGCTGATTATATAGCTCTTTATATGCTTTATCTTTTTTAGATTTTCGATCTGATTTCCATATTTTTTCTACAGATGACGGAGCTAAATCCTCACTAAGTTGTAATATTAAATCTTTATCAAGACAATATAATTTACATGCATTTAACCAATAATAAAATTTAAATGCATCTATTTCAAATTTTACAGGGGTTTGTAATTTTTTAATATTTTCAGCTGCTGTTCTATTAATCATATATCCATGAGTACAAAATGCATTTCGTGTTGAATATAAATTTATATTTTCTCTCACACTTCCTATACGTTTATGATGATAGATACTCTTTTGTAAAACTACTAAACGAGGTTCATTTGTTTCTTCTAAAAATTCTTTTATTTTTAATAATGAATCATAATTAAAATACTTTGTAAAATAAATATCATCTTCACAAATCATAATACTTTTTTCATCAGATTTAAGAAATACATCATATACACCACAATGACTTAATGCGCAGCCAATTTCACTGGGTGATAAAAAAGTATCTTTTATAGATTTTGCATCTAATTCCTCTTTAGACATCTTATTAGCCATAATGGCATCAAAAAATCTAAATGCTATATTTTTTTTATTAAATTCATTTATAACATTTTGTCTACGTACTACATTATTTTTATCTGATATTACAACGATATTCATTTTTCTCCCCATTATACTTAAAGTTATAATTACATTTTATAATACAATCTAATTCCTAAATTATTTAAGTTCCTTATTGAATACTATCCCCATGTTTAATACGCCACGCCGCAAGTTCACGCATGTTTTTAATCATATCCCCATAGGATTGAGGCATGCTCGCACTTTGTTCTAACACTTTGCCACTTTTATCAAGATATAGTCTATGATTAAAAACGAATTTCTCTTGTGTAAACAAGCTGGGCACCATGGCTTCATAAGTTTGACCAGGGTGTCCCACAAGTTCTGCCAATGTTGGAATAATTTGAATGCTCATGCCGAACGCATTAGGCGCAAGCCAATCTTTATGAATGCCGCGACCATAAAAAATAATAGGAATAGTAGATGCCACATTAGGACCTACTTCACGAGCAAAGTTAAAGCGTTCACTATGGTCACCTGTAATGACGAAGAGTGCAGACGGATCTGCTGTTTCTTCGCGAGCAATAAAATTGCCCATTACGTGGTCTGCGTACCAAATATGGCCCATTTCGTTCAATTGCTTATCGTTTTCTTCGATAGAATCTGGCAAATGCCCTTTTACCTTATTCACATCGTAGCCTTCCTTACCCACATTGATGCTATACGGTGGATGATTAGAAGTGGTCATGATAACATTGAGAATTTTTTCCCCTCTATGTTGATCCATGTAGGCAGAAATAGCTTTAAATAAATCTTTATCACCTACACCCCAAGCGTTGCCGTCTTCGCTTGGCATTTCTGAAGCATCGTGGAATTCATCGAAGCCTTGAGATAAAGCAAAGTTCTTAACGTTTTGCCAAGTACTAAAGCCACCATACCAGAATACAGTCTTGTAGCCTAGCTTTTTCATAACAGGACCAATACCTAAACCATAAGGCTCTTTGAAACTTTCACCTTCATAGTTAGGATATAACCCTGTGTCAGGCATACCCGTCAACAAACCATTGATGGCCGGCATCGTGCCTGTACCTTGCGCGATGGCTAGCTGCGTGCTCATCGCTTGAGGACTAGCAGCGTATTTACGACCTTGTTCAACGAGGTACGCACCAGGCTCGTTATATTCAGCGAGGAACGGCCACAAGCCATAGGATTCTCCAAGAACGAGGTTTATGGACTGTGGTTGCTCCGCTAATCGCTGTGTTGTAATGGTTCTGGTGAAAGAACCGTCAAAATTAGTGCCATTAAACTTACCGCCAACGGCAGTGATTTTTTCGTTTAGCTCTTGAGGCGTTAAGTTAATAACCTCAAGCTCAGCCGTCCGTTTAGCAATGCTTTTAACACGATAGAGAGCCTGCACATCGTCGAGAATATTTTCATTCAACAGATTGGAGCTGAGGCGAGCCGCACTTTCCCAGTTGATGGAGTTCGTATAGCTGAAAGCACCGCCAAATCTAAAGAATAGACCTAGTACGCCGATAACAATAGTCAGCCCAATGCCCGTCATCCATTGTGTTTTCTTTGTCTTAGGATACCAAGTAGTACAAAGTCGTTGATTATCTGCAGAATCAATATTTTTTAAATCATCAGCATCATCACCATTCCTTAGATCATCAGCGTAGTCACTATATTTCTTCGTGTTCCACGCTAAAAAACGAACTAGGAACCAGCAAAGAGCTGCGCTCAATACAACGGCCCCAATGATGTACATGAGGGCATTATATTCGTTGATTGCTGTATTTACAATGGCGCCGATATCATCGTTTTTGCCATTGATGAGCATCGCATTATAAGAGGAGTTGAAGATTTTATAGAACGGAATGCGTCCCAGAAATAGGAATGTCAACAGTACAGTCGCAATGGAATAGAGGACCTGTTTAATGCGCAATGACGGCCATTTGGGTACAAAAGTATGCATCAACGTACCCCCTAAAAAGCCCAGTAAACACAAAGAACCGACGGTCTTGAGACTCAATCTAAAACCTAGCCATAAGGACGTGAGGATATTCTCCATCGTCACAGAAGCTAGTTGTGATTGAAATACTGCAAGAAACACGATTCTAAATGCAGTCAACAAAGCAGAGAAAAAGATAAATACCTTAATCTCTGTTCGTATGCCTTCAAATAATCGCTGCCATCGGTTCATCATTAACCCCTAACTGTTGAATTTTATAACCAAATTGTTAATTCACTAATCCAACTATATTGTTACAAATATAACAAAACTACATAACTATACTGCCTAAATGAATAATAAAATTCATAAACTACATATATATGCTATATATATATATGCTACGTAATATACTACATATATTCTACGTAATATGTTACGTAATATTCTACTAATTACATAACTATCAATTATCTTGGATATTTCTTACATTTAGGACCTTTACATCGTTTGCATTTACCGCATCCACGGTCGATAGTCTCAGCACCTGCTGATTTTTTCGCACTAGCACTCTCCTTGGCCATCTTTTCAGAGACCTTACTATTCCATACAGAAACTATCGATTCTGCTTTTTTGCGGATTCATCTTTTTTGGATTTTTGATCCTTTTTCTTGTCTTTCTTCTTATCTTTTTTCTTGAAAGTATCCGCTAAGAATACTGTTTTTAACTTATCGTTTAAGATTTTAAGCTTCTTTTCAGCCTTGTCTTTCTTTTTCTTTAACTTTTCTTCGGCTTTATAAAGCTTATCTTCTTTATGCTTCTTGTGTTTTTTATCTTTCTTATCTTCTTTAGACTTCTTATCTTTCTTAGATTTCTTCTCTTCCTTGGATTTTTTATCTTCTTTGAATTTCTTATCCTCTTTAGCTTTTTTGTCTTCCTTGGATTTTTTATCATCCTTAGATTTCTTGTCCTCAGAACCGTTGATACGCACCCATTCATCGTCAACGCGTTTTAATTTCTTTTTAAGAAGCTTTTCCATCTTCTTATTTATTTTATCAGATTCTAAACCGGCTTTACCAAATAACAAAGCATTCACTGCCGTGTATGGATCGATAGACGACATATCCTCATCATCCACTTTAGCTTCCTCTGATTTCTTATCTTTCGAAAATTCATCAAGACCATCTACATTTAACTCTTCATTTTCATCTAAATGATGAATTGCTAAGCTTTCAACGCCTTCTAATGGTTTTACATCAAGCTGCTCAATCGCAGTATCTTCAAAATCTGCCATTTCCTTACCAGAGCTTTCACCAAAACCAGTAAAGAGACCACCTATAGATTTTAATTCATTCAATTTAATATGATTCATACCCACCGTAGAATCATGATGCACAGGAACGTCAGATAATTGTATCTGTTCCATAGCATATGCATCATCACTGTGACTAGCACCCTTGCCAACTCCAGATGTATTAGAAATGACAATATCTTCCTTATCGTCACCTAGCACATCGCCAAATAAATCTTCTTCTAAAGATTCGTAAGAATGCAATAAGGCCATACGTTTTTGAACATCTTCAATTTGATTCCACAAATCAACGAGAGAAGATGTATAGTACACCCGTTCCTTTACCTCTAAATAAGCTTGATAAACGATAGCCAATTCGGACTCATTAAGGCCTTCCTCTGTACCAATTTCTTCAATCATTTGTTGAATCTGTTGATCTCGGTCATATCGTTTAATTAAAGCTTTACGAATGCGTTCAATCAACATTGTATCTATGAGTTCCATATGCACCTCCTGTATTCAATACACTCAGTCCTATCCGCTACATTAGCGTATACGAATCAATGTATAGAACCATAAAAATAAATTGATTTTATAATCTCTAATATATTATTATAGCAGAATTTATCTGCTTTTTCCTTAATAATATGTGTAAAAGTTCCTTAAAAATAGAATAAAACCTCAATTTGAATACGTTCCAAATAGTATGCATTTCATACTACTAAAGCACTATTCAAACCGAGGTTATTTAATTAACTGTTACATCAAAATATATCAAATTGTTACATAAATGTCTTTAAAGGTCTTAAATTATTTCATTATAAAAGTATTAAATTACTGCACTAAAACAAGTTAACTGAATAGACGAGAATTCGTTCTTTTGCATCGCTTGCTTCAAAGAGATCACTACAATCAATAGGTTCCTCTTGTTCCAAGCGCACATGGTTATTTAAAAAGTTCTCCACCTCGTCATTAACATAGTAGAAAAATAACTTAATCTCCCGAGGGTTATGATATAGCGAATCAAAGATATTTCCTAGTACCCGCTTAATCGTATGGAGTGCAAAGGGATTAAAGAAAAAACATCGATCAGCCTGCTCAGGTAACTCGTAGAGAGCCGCATCACCGTGTACAAATGACACGCGATGGCGCGCTGCTGGACTTTCGCCATTAATCAAAGCCTTTTCATATAGCCGTTCATCATATTCAATGCCTATAGAATGACAGCCCGTTTGGTAAGCCATGAAAATACTAACTCTACCCTTGCCACTGCCATAGTCAATGAGGGTATGTTTCTTGCAAATATGACCACTATTTGCCAAACGCTCCAACACGCAATAATCCGTCGGCTCATACGGATGATGCTCCGTATCGGAACGACTATCATCGCGGCCAGAGGTTTTAATTTGTAATACACTTTCCCACTCTTGCTCTGTTGCCATCTATATAATCCTATCATGAGGTCCAAATTATATAACCTAAAATTTAATACTAATCTTAATTTCTATACATACTATACCCTTATTAGGATACTAGTTACAAATTAAAATCAATCATATTATAGTAGACAACAAAGGAAATACATATTTTTGTAGCATTTAATGCGTACAAAAGGAAAAATGAAAGCAGCAACTCTCCTTTTTCTGTGCTAAAAACACTTATTAATGCCGATATGGTATACTAGGAGTAGTATTTCTATTATTCTCATGTGCAGAATTATATGTCATTAAAAAGGAGTATCTACTTACATGGACAGTGATCTGACCTTAGATTTTATAATTATCATCGTATTAATCATCGCGAATGGTTTATTCTCTATGACGGAGTTAGCCATCGTAAACGCTAAAAAACGTAAGCTTGAAGAATTAGCTGAAGCAGGCAATGAACGCGCGAAAAAGGCCTTTGAATTGGCAGAGAACCCAAATGATATGTTCTCCACGATTCAAATTGGCATTACCCTCGTTGGTATTTTAACTGGCTTGTATTCTGGTGCCACCTTCTCTGGTCCTTTAGAAGAAATATTAACTGCTAATATTCCAAGCATTGAACCGTACGCAGCCTCAGTGAGCTCCTTCCTCATCGTTGCAATCATCACTTATTTATCCCTCGTTATAGGAGAGCTCGTGCCAAAACGATTAGCCTTAAATAGCCCTGAGGGCATCGCTGTGGTGGTAGCAAAACCGATTTATTGGCTCTCTGTAGCCCTAAAACCAATCGTTAGCTTTCTTGGCATTTCCACAGAATTCCTCTTAAAAATATTAGGCGTTACTGTAAAAGAAGAAGCCCCTGTTACAGAATCTGAAATTAATAAAATGCTTACCGAAGGCGTTGCCATGGGTGCTTACGAAGAGGAAGAACCTATCCTCGTAGAAAATATCTTCCATCTTGCAGATATGAACGCAGGTGATATAATGACGCCTCGTACACAGCTCAAATGGATTGACCTAAACGGCACGGAAGATGAAATCATGGAGGTTCTCAAGAATGCCAACCATTACCGCATTCCTGTAGGTACCGATTCCTTGGATGAATTAAAGGGTCTCATTACCGTATCCGACGTATTAGTTCAAATTATGCAGCGTCATAGTGAAAGTTCCATTCACGATATCATCAAAGCTTGTTTGAAAGAACCTGTTCTCGTTCCTGAATCCATTTCACTCATGAAATTATTGAACGTCCTACGTACAGAAGGCGTTCATGAAGCAATTATCCTCGACGAATATGGTGGTTTTACTGGTCTTGTCACCTTACATGACATCATGGAGGAAATCGTAGGCCTTATGCCTTCCGGTGAGGAAGAAATCAAGGAAGAAGAAAACAAGATCATCGAACGCGATGGTGCATGGCTCGTAGATGGCCTTCTCAACGTAGACGAATTTAAAGAATTCTTTCACATCGATCAAGAATTACCAGGCGAAGAAGACGATTTGTACAAAACTATGGGCGGTCTCTTAAACGTTCTCTTCGGCCGCATTCCAAAGGAACTAGACAAAACAAAATGGAACGGCTATACCTTTGAAGTTATCGATATGGACCATACTCGTATCGATAAAATCCTTGTAACCTATGAAGAACCTATCGTAGAACAAGAAGAAGAAAAATAAAGTTCAAACTATATATAGACAAGTGGTAAAGAAGTGAGTTCTCTTCCTATGAACTGTACCCCAAAAATTGGACATATTTTTGAATACAGCTCAATCAATAGAGGACTCACTTTTTTGATACATTTTTGTATCCATAAAATAAGTAATACATATACTATCAAAATATATAGATTACTTTAAAAAATTATCACCAATTATATACATTAAGTATATAATTCTTTTATTTTCTGCATAAAGGCTAGAACTTTCAACATAAATATAGTATTATTAAATTGTATAAAATATATAATTAAACCTAATATAGAAATAATAGCTAATTTAGAAATAATTGCTATCCTAAAATAAGTTCAATAAAATATAAAGTCCTATGATCATTTTGTATAGTGTATTTCATAGGACTTATATGTGGTAGTAAAAGGAGAGATTCTATGAATCAACGAATCATAGCAACCATAGGCGCCCTATTAATAGGGACCGCCATCATAAGTGGTTGTGGATCAGAAAAGCCCCCTGAAGATACAAGTCTCAAGGTGCGCACCATCACTATAGGTGAAGAGTCTGGAACTACTGATGCTGGCTATGCAGGCACCATTCATAATAAAACAGAAACAAATTTAGCCTTTCAAATTGGAGGGCGTATCATCAATAAATTTGTAAATGTTGGTGATGTCGTGCAAGCAGGCCAAGTCATTGCTCAAATCAATGGTTCAGATACATCAGCTCAGTTGCAAAATGCTGAAGGTGCTGTAAAAGCTGCTCAATCGGCCTACGAATTGGCAGAAACCAATGCTAAACGATACCGCGAACTCTATGCACAACAAGCGATTAGTAAATTGCAATTAGACCAGGCTGAAAACCAATTGAATGCCACATCTGCTCAATTACAACAAGCACAGGCAAGCCTTAATTTGAGCAGCAATCAAAATAGCTATACTAATTTAACGGCCCCTGATACAGGTATTATTACAGCTTTCAATATTGAAGCAGGACAAGTCGTAGCAGCCGGTCAAAGCGTTGGTACCTTAGCGGCCGGTCACGACCCAGAAGCAGTCATTGCCCTTCCTGAACAAGAATTGAGTAAAATTCATGTAGGAAGCCCTGCTACTATTACCTTCTGGGCTCTACCTAATGTAACCGTGCAAGGTGTAGTACGTGAAATTTCACCAGTTCCTGACCCTGTAGCCAGAACGTATACCGTAAAAATTACCTTGCAAAATGCACCTAAAGAGGTACAACTAGGTATGACGGTCAATGCTAATCTATCTACTACAGATAGTACCAATATTTCTATTCCATTGACGGCTCTTGTGAAAGACTCTAACGGCAATAATGCGGTCTATATCATCCGCGATAAGAAGGCTCATCTCGTACCTATCAAGACTGGTGAATTCGGTAAGAACTCCGTCATCGTCACATCTGGTTTAGCTAAAGGTGACATTGTCATCACCGCAGGTACCCAACAATTACAAGAAGGGACGGCGGTTAGTCAATGAAACAATTTAACTTAGCCGAATGGGCTCTTAAACACAAGTCCATTATCTACTACTTCATGGCTGTGCTCCTCACCTTCGGTATCTTCTCATTCACCCATATGGGACGCATGGAAGATCCTGATTTTACGATGCGCACCATGGTGATCGGTGTTGCTTGGCCGGGGGCTTCTCCACAAGAAATGTCGGACCAGGTAACGGACAAACTTGAAGAAAAACTACGCGACCTTCCTGGTGTAGATTATACAAAATCTTTTACAGATGGCAGCAAATCCGTTATTTATATCAATTTAAGAGAGGATTTGCCATCCGATAAGATTCGTCCCGCTTGGGAAGAAGCGCGGAATATGATCAACGACGAATGGAAATCATTGCCTGCAGGCGTTCAAGGACCGACCATTAACGACAGGTTCGACGATGTATATGGCATTATCTATGCCATTAGTGGTGATGAATATTCGTACGAAGAAAAACGACAACAAGCAGAAGACTTAAAACGTCAGCTTTTATCTGTGCCTAATGTTAAGAAAATCAGCCTTATTGGAGTTCAACAGCAAACCCTCAATGTAACCATAAACAAGGATAAACTCGCATCCTATAAAGTCAGTACACAACAGCTGTTAACAGCGCTTAAACAGCAAAGTATGATGGTTCCAGCTGGTGTGATTACAACGGATACAAACAATGTATATCTCCGCGTCAATGGCCTATTCGATAGTCCTCAAGCGGTGCGAGATATGCCGATCCGCATCAATAACCAAACCTTGCGCCTCGGTGACATGGCCGATGTAACCATGACCTACCAAGACCCTAGCGATCCACAGTTCTATTACAAAGGTAAGCCAGCCATTGGCATCGCTATCTCCATGGATGCAGGGGGCAATAATATCGAATTCGGCGAAGCCATCGACAAAAAACTCGGGGAATTACAGAAAACGATTCCTGCCGGCCTCGAACTCAATCAAGTATCGAATCAACCGCATATCGTTAAGGAATCCATCGGCGATTTCTCTCAATCCTTATTTGAAGCCATCGCCATCGTATTGCTCGTAAGCTTTGCATCCCTTGGCTTGCGAACCGGTGTTGTAGTAGCCCTCACTATTCCAGTCGTTGTGTCTACCACATTCATTTTGATGTATGAAAGTGGCATTTATCTGCACAAGGTTAGTCTAGGTGCATTAATACTGGCTCTAGGCCTCCTCGTAGACGATGCCATCATCGTTGTAGAAATGATGAGCGTTAAGCTCGAAGAAGGGTGGGGCCACTTTAAATCGGCTACCTTTGCTTATCAATCTACAGCATTTCCTATGCTATCTGGTACGCTCATTACCTGTGCAGGCTTCTTGCCATTAGCATTGGCACAAGGTATGGTAGCAGAGTTTACAAAATCTTTATCCATTGTTGTATTTATGGCACTCATCCTATCTTGGTTCGCCTCTGTTCTCGTCAGCCCTGTATTGGGTTATAAAATCATTGAAAACAAGGCTCCTAAGCCGGAATCGGAATGGACTAAACGAGACCGTATCATGCACAAGCTCAATGTGACCTTCTATGATAAGTTTGAAAAACTATTACATTGGGCACTAGGACATCACAAGATAGTCCTACTGGCCACATTAGGAGCTTTCGTTTTATCCTTGCTTTCACTACCATTGATCAAACAGGAATTTTTCCCATCATCAACGCGTAATGAAATTATTGTATCCATGCAATTCCCTCAAAGTTCGTCCATCGAGTATACTGCTAACCAAGCAAAAATTATTGATGAACATTTGCAAGGTGACGAACGTATTTCAACCTTTACCTCGTACATTGGACAAGGTTCTCCGCGTTTCGTTCTCACCTTAGAGCCAGAATTGCAACGAAATAATTTCTTACAATATGTGATCGTCACAAAATCCTTAGAGGATCGGGATAAACTATATGGTGAATTAACATCTTATTTAAATGAAGAATTTCCTTCAGCTCTCGTAAATGCTCAATTTATACAAATTGGCCCACCATCTAAATATCCAGTTATGCTTCGCATTGCTGGCCCTGATCAAAAAGTGGTAAAAGAAATTGCCAACCAATTAAAAGCAAAAATGCAAGACGATAAAGACTTACAAAATATCGCCTTTGACTGGCCAGATACAGAACCTGTAGCCAATATTCACATCGATCCAAACAAGGCACGTTTACTCGGCATCGATAGCTACGCTGTATCCTTGCACTTACAAAGTCTATTGTCTGGTACTAAGTCTGGTGAATACTACGAAGGGAACCAAACCATTCCTGTTACCTTCCGTTTAGGTGACAACGAGCAACATAACTTAAGTGCTCTTTCATCCTTGCCAATTCAAACAGGCAATGGTTCCTACGTACCTCTTAGCCAAATTGCAACTATTACCATGGCTCAAGAGGATGGTATTATATGGCATCGCAACATGATGCCAACTATTAGTGTTCATGCCAATGTAAAAGCCGGTGTCTTAGGCAATGCGAAAACAAAAGAGGTCTATAAATCATTACAAGACATTCGAGATTCCTTGCCTACAGGCTATTCTATTGACCTAGACGGCGCCGCTGAAAAAAGCGAAACAGCCGTTCAAAAGCTATTAACACCAATCCCAATTATGCTCTTCGTAATCATGACAATCCTCATGTTCCAATTAAAGCGTATCGCCCTCATGTTAATGGCTCTACTCACTGCTCCATTGGGGCTAATCGGTGTTGTATTAGCACTTAATATTACGAGAACACCGTTAGGCTTTATGGCTATTCTAGGAATCATCGCCCTCTCGGGTATGATCATCCGTAACTCCATTATCTTGTTAGACCAAATCGAAATCCACAAGGCAGAAGGCCAAGAACCTCGTGAAGCAATTATCAACTCCGCTACACTTCGTTTCCGCCCTATCATGCTCACCGCTATCGCAGCGATTTTAGGCATGATTCCTCTCATGGGATCTGTATTCTGGAGTCCATTGGCTATCGCCTTTAGCGGAGGCCTACTAGTGGCAACTATTCTAACACTCATCGTATTACCAGTCATGTATGCAAGCTGGTATAAGGTAAAATAAAAAAGCAGTAATTATTTCTGCTTTTTTATTATCTATAAGATATATAGATAAACCACAATACAAAAAACCCCCTATAAAAGTTTCTAATACTTTTTATAGGGGGTTTTTTAATAAATATCATATAAAAAAACAGCAGGGCTTTCCCCTGCTGTTTTTTTAGTCACAATAATACATTACGACTTACTTATTTCCCTTAGGATTATATTAATAATTATATCTGACTTAGTCTATTATTTATTAAACTACAACGGCTGTACCATTGCATGTAATCATAAGCATGCCATTTTGTGCACCTACTGTGCTGTATTGGAAGGATACGCCAATAATAGCATTAGCACCCAATTTAGAAGCTCGTTGAGACATTTCGTCGAGAGCTGCTTTGCGCGCATTCATCAAAGAATCTTCATAGCTACCGCTACGACCACCAACAATGTCACGAATACCGGACATGAAATCTTTTACAAAGTTACGGCCTTCTACGACTTCACCAAATACAATACCTTTGTACTCTTGTACAGGTTTGTTTTCAATATGCATAGTTGTAGTAATAATCATAATTGTATCCTTTCTAATTGACTACAATATATTTTGATTTATTATAACAAGACTTTTAGAGAAAAACAAATATAAATATAGCTTTCACATAAAACAATTACATATTGTATCTCCAAAAATTACATACTATATATCAAAAATTTACATATTATACATCAAAAAAAGACCTGTTCACTACTTTCATAATGAACAGGTCTAATTTTATATTTTTATCTATCAAAATCGCGGTCTAAGTTAACTTCTTTCAACGGCACAACTTTAGTTTTGTTGATGTATTTGTAACCAAGGTACACTGCGAAGAAGATTGGTAAGCCAATGTAGGCAACGGATACGCCGTACCAGTCGATAGTATCGCCTGTGAAAGCGGAGTAGTTTTGACCACAAATGATGATGACGCAAAGAATGAACGCCAAGATTGGGCCAACTGGGAATAACCACGCTTTGTATGGCAATTCACTAAGATCTCTGCCTTGTGCAATGAAAGCACGACGGAAACGATAGTGAGATACTGCGATACCAACCCAAGCGATGAAACCGCATAGACCAGAAATATTAACAATCCATGTATAGGCTGTACCTTCGCCGATAAAGCTTGTTAGGAACGCAAATAAACCGATTGCTGTCGTTAAGATTAACGCAGGCACTGGAACGCCGCGTTTATTTAACTTAGCAAAAATTTGAGGTGCTTGACCTTCCTTAGCGAGTGCGTACAGCATACGCGTAGAAGAGTACAAACCAGAGTTACCAGCACTCAATACAGCTGTTAAGATGATAGCATTGATAAAGCTAGCAGCAAAGGCAAAACCAAAACGATCAAATACGAGTGTAAATGGAGAAATAGATACGTTCTCTACACTAGAGTTCAACAAATTTGGATCTGTGTACGGAATCAAGAAACCGATAACCGTGAAAGCACCGATATAGAATAATAGAATACGCCAGAAGATTGTATTAATCGCTTTTGGCACGTTCTTTTCAGGGTCTTCCGCTTCACCAGCGGCTACACCGATCAGTTCAGTACCTTGGAAGGAGAATCCTGCCACCATAAAGATAGCTAGAATAGATTCCCAGCCACCTACAAATGGAGCTTCTCCTACAGTCCAGTTTGCAAATCCTGGAGATGTACCACCGATACCAAAGATGAGCATAAAGCCACAGAATAGAAATACGAATACTGTAATAACTTTGATGCTAGAGAACACATATTCACTTTCACCAAAGGAACGAGTAGATAAATAGTTCAAGCCAAATAAAATGAGCAAGAACAGAGCAGACCATACGATGGCAGGCACATCAGGGAACCAATATTTCATGATAAGCGCCCCTGCTAATACTTCAGCAGCCAAGGTAATAGCCCAATTAAACCAGTAATTCCAACCTAAGGCAAAACCAAAAGCAGGGTCTACATAGCGTTTTGCATAAGTCCCGAAGGAACCTGGAATTGGCAAGTATGTAGCCATTTCCCCAAGAGATGTCATGAGGAAATAAACCATGATACCAATGAGGCCGTAAGCTACTAGCGCACCACCAGGGCCTGCTGTACTTACCACTTCACCACCAGCAACGAATAAACCTGTACCGATGGCGCCACCTAAAGCAATCATATTCATATGACGAGCTTTTAGGGACCGTTTTAGGTGTTGATCTTTGTTAGACGTAAACTCTACGTTACTATTATGATTTTCAGACATGGGTCACCTCTTACAAATCTAGATTACGCACGTATTTCGCGTTATCTTCAATAAATTTACGACGAGGCTCTACCTTATCACCCATGAGAACCGTAAAGATTTTGTCAGCTTCGATAGAATCTTCTAAACTAACTTGTAGAATCGTACGATTATCAGGATTCATTGTAGTTTCCCATAATTGTTCAGGGTTCATTTCACCTAAACCTTTGTAACGTTGGATTGTAGTACCATCACGGCCTACTTCATCAAGTTTAGCAGTCAACTCAGCATCAGAGTATACATACCAGTGAGATTTACCCTTCTTGATTTGATACAAAGGTGGTTGAGCAATATAGATATGACCTTCCTCTACCAATGGTTTCATATAGCGGTAGAAGAATGTTAATAACAATGTACGGATGTGAGCGCCGTCAACGTCCGCATCTGTCATGATGATAATCTTGTTATAACGGGATTTTGTAATATCGAATTCATCGCCAATACCTGTACCAAAAGCGGTAATCATGGAGCGAATTTCGTTATTAGCCAAAATCTTATCTAGACGTGCTTTTTCTACGTTGAGGATTTTACCACGCAATGGCAAAATCGCTTGGTAACGACGATCGCGACCTTGTTTTGCAGAACCACCTGCAGAATCACCTTCCACAAGATAAATTTCAGTCATAGATGTATCTTTTTCGGAGCAGTCCGCCAATTTACCAGGAAGGCTAGATACTTCCAACGCATTTTTACGGCGTGTTAAGTCGCGGGCTTTACGAGCAGCCTCACGAGCACGGCTTGCCATCGTTGCTTTTTCGATGATCTTCTTCGCATCTTGAGGATGTTCTTCGAAGAATGTTTTAAGACCTTCTGTAACGATAACGTCTGTAATACCTTTAACTTCACTATTGCCAAGTTTAGTTTTTGTTTGGCCCTCAAATTGAGGTTCCAATACTTTTACAGATACGACAGCTGTCAAACCTTCACGTACGTCCTCACCGGAAAGATTGGACTCATTTTCCTTGATCAAACCAGATTTACGGCCATAATCGTTGAGGGTACGAGTCAAAGCAGCACGGAAACCAGATAGATGTGTACCACCGTCAATCGTATTGATGTTATTTACGAAGGACAACAAGTTTTCACTATAGCTATCGTTATATTGCAATGCCACATCTACCACAACATCGTCTTTTGTATTTTCAATGTTGATAACAGTTGGATTAATTGCTTCTTTATTTTCGTTCAAGAAGGTAATGAAAGAAATCAAACCACCTTCATAGTGGAAACTTTCAACACGAGGTTCCTCTAGGCGCAAATCGCTCAATGTAATGCGAAGGCCTTTGTTAAGAAATGCCAATTCTTGTAAACGCATTTTCAATGTATCAAAGCTGAATACGGTAGTTTCAAAGATTTCTGCATCTGGCTTGAAAATAACTGTAGTACCAGTTCCTGAAGCCTTGCCGATTTCGTGCAACTCGGAAATTTTATGACCACGAGCAAAGGAAATCTCTTGAACAATGCCATTTTGAGATACTTGAACCTTAGTCCATTCACTCAACGCATTAACTACGGAAATACCTACGCCATGAAGACCACCAGATACCTTGTAGCCGCCACCGCCGAATTTACCACCTGCATGCAATTTCGTTAATACTAGCTCTACCGCAGACATACCAGATTCATGCATTCCTGTTGGAATACCACGACCATCATCGACAACGGTAACACTGTTATCTGGATTGATGGATACTTCGATATGTGTAGCGTAACCAGCAAGCGCTTCGTCTACAGAGTTATCTACAACTTCGTATACGAGGTGATGCAAACCACGAGCAGACGTACTACCAATATACATCCCTGGGCGTTTACGCACCGCGTCTAGACCCTCAAGAACCTGAATATTCTGAGCGCCATAATTTTGTTCAGGCATGAAACAAACTCCTCCTAACAATCTATCATACTGTACTTGATTGAAATAAAGTGACAAAACATGTACAGGATTAAACTTTATCTCTTTATTATACTATAAAACTCATCAATCCGTCTCATTAAAGTCTTAATACTGATACCAGATCCATACACACAAGCATCAGTGACCACATATGTCTTGATTTGCTCCTCTGGTACCATGGCGATATATTCTAGCGTTTCATAGTGATGAATAGGACTTTTATGGGACTTTCCGCCCTTGGCATGCACCATCGTAATGATGGATTCTATAGGCACGGAAATGGTATCTCCAATATGAACGTACATAAGAATGCCCCCTCTACTTTTCTAATGTCCCATTAAGAGCATCAATTTTGCGCTGTTCCTCTTCAGCGAGGAACTTTGATCGATATTTATTACACAAATTGATAACATGCTGATCCGTTAGCTCATCAGGCTTCTTATGGGTGATGAGCATGGCCACCATAAACATATGACGGCGATTGATGGATCCTTTATAAATCTTATCCAGGTAAAAGTATATGGATTCCCGCATCGCTTCTGCAAAGTCTGGGAAAGTACACTGTATAAATTGCTGACAGTCGCTGTATTTAAAGTATGGATACTTTCTAATAACAGACTTAATGTCCTTAATATGTTTTCGATGCAATTCATATTCACAAGTCGGACAGATTTCTTTTTTAGATTCCATGTGCATGCCACATCGCTTACAACGATGATACCCATGCTGCTCTAAATATATTTCACGCTTTCGAGCCGTAATTTGTACTTTTCTGAAAGCAGCTCGTAATTCTTCGTTATCCGTTTGTTCTAAGGATTTATCGATGGCGTCTACATCTTCTTTTGAAAGCACGATATTAGCAAAATTAATACGTTTTGTAATAATCTGTTCATCAGGAATCGTTAGAGACGTATTAATTTCTACTTTCACATAGCTCTGACGTTTCATGATGAATCGAATATCGGTGATTACCTCTTGGCGGTAATACTTGTTGATAGCCTCGATGATACGTCGTTTTTGCATCTGTAATTCCTGCATCCACATGGAATTATCTGCACTGATAACCATGTCTGGAGGCTTGATAGACACAATTTTCGTATGATCAGCGATAACATCGCCTACTACATCACGCCACTTGTGAACGAGGGTATTTAATTTATATTGTTCCAGTAAATTCAGTTCTGCTAAGGCCTTTGGTAAACAAAGATCAAGGCTATCCATACTGAACCTTTCCTCCTTCACAAGAAATAAATTGAACGGATTTCAAATCTTTAAAATCGTGAATATCTGTAGTGGTAATAAATGTTTGAATTCGTTTATGAATAAACTGCAATAAATTCACTCGTCTCGACTCATCAAGTTCGCTCAATACATCATCCAAGAGAAGAACTGGATATTCTCCTACCTCTGACTTGATAAACTCAAGTTCACTCAACTTTAAGGACAATACAGCGGTTCGTTGCTGACCTTGCGATCCAAATTTCTTTAAATCCATAGCATCGGAAAAGAATTTTAAATCATCGCGATGAGGACCTATACTAGTGCTCAAACGATGACGATCTTGCGGCAACGCTGCTTTGATGCGTTCGTAAAAGCCTTCCTTTGTATATTCTAATGAACCATTGTCCATATACGGCTGTTCATAACCGATGGTTAAATTCTCGAGTCCACCTGTCAATTTACGATTCATCAAATCGATGAGCAAATTGATTTTTTTCAAGCTTTCTAATCGTTTCTTTACGATAAAGCTCGCCATATCTGCTAGCTGCAAATCCCATTCTTCAAGAGGAATATTATTCTTTCCCCTATATTCTTTTAGGACTGCATTTCGTTGCTGTAACAACCGATTATACTGCATCAATTGATAATAGTAAGTAGCGCTGGTCTGAGATATTTCCATATCTAGGAAACGCCTACGACCAGACGGAGTTCCCTTAATGAGCTGTAAGTCTTCAGGACAAAAAATAACTGTATTTAATGTACCAATCAGTTCTTTTTGAGATATTTTTGTGTCGTTTAAACGAATATCCTTAGCCCCTTGGCGGAATAATTTAATATTTACCTTTTGAGGCGTATCTTTTTTCTCGAATTTTACAACTATGCCTGCTTCTTCAGCATTAAACATGAGCATATCCGATGTATCGTTAGTACGATGGCTTTTACCAATCGTACCAACATATATAGATTCGAGGATATTCGTCTTACCAGCCCCATTGGTGCCGTGCAGAACGATAATCTCAGGGTTAAACTGTATCTGTACATCCTTATAATTACGAAACTGGAATAATTGCAGTGAGTCAATTCTCACCGATTATGCCTCCTCTTGTGTAATTATGAGGTCTACATCGAGACCTTCACAAGAAATTACATCACCAACGCGGCATTTCTTGCGTTTTTCCGTTACGACCTGACCATTCAAGGTAAGGATGCCTTCATCGATGAAAGATTTAATTTGACCACCTGTTTCAATGATGCCTTCTAACTTCAACAACTGATCAATTTGAATGTACTCCGTATGAATGGGTACCTGCTGTTGCTCTTTCATAATGTTCTCCTATGTGATAAAGGTTATGCATTCGTACGAACTGGTGTTACTACGTATGTATAGTTCGGATTATTGTCTTGTCGAATGACAACAGGACCATTTTGTTTTAAGAACAAGTGAATATTATCGCCTGTGCTGTGACGCAAGATGTCAGAGATGTAGCGACCATTGAAAGATATTGTAAAAGGTGTGCCTTTAAATTCAACAGCTACGTCTTCTTTTGCCATACCGATTTCAGTATTTTGAGTAGACAATGTGACATTGCTTTCAGACCAATCATAACGAATTACGTTATAACTGATGTCTTTAGCCAACAAGGATACGCGATCAACAGCACCAGCGAATTCACGGCGATCGATTACAGCGCTAGAATCGAATTGAGAAGGAATTACCTTTTCATATTCAGGATATGTGCCTTCGATTAAGCGAGAAATAATATAAATAGATTCAAAATTAAATACGATTTGTGTACGATTCCAAATGATATTGATCATAGCTGGATTATCTGTTGGTAATAAACGAGATACTTCAGCCAACGTTTTTGTAGGGATGATAGCGCGCATTGGAGTCGTTGCTGGTTCATCGATGGTAATTTTTTTAACAGCCATACGGTGTGTATCGGTAGCAACCATAGTCACTTCGTTTTCTTTGATTTCAAGAAGAGCACCGGTAAATACAGGACGATCTTCATCAGTAGCAGCTGCATAATTTGTTAAATCGATGAGTTCTTTCATAGCAAAGCTGTCGATGTTTACATGATCTTGGTCGTGAATTTGTTCCACCAAGGAAAAATCATCTGGATGTAATGTAACAAGGTTAAATTCGGAAGATCCAGATGTGATAGTCAAAGAATTTCCGTCTTCTGGTTTGTAAAGTTCAATAGTATCGCCAGGCAATTTGCGAATTAATTCTTGGAAATAGCGGGAACCTACCACTAAAGTACCAGGTTCTTTAATGTCTCCATCGATGGTTAAGCGAATGCCGAGTTCAAAGTCGTTACCTTGCAATTCTACTTGACCATTTTTTGTAGTCATGTAGATAGCACCTGGTAAGTTGGAACTTGTTTTATTTTGAGATACCTTTTGCAATACGTTAATTGCTTTTTGGAGATTTGCTTTAGGGAATGTAATATGCATATGTTACTCCTTTATGATTTTTATATATTGTAAAAGCACTAATAATTACTTGCTTTGTTTGTAATATTCAATGTTTACTATCGTAGATGCTCTATAGATATTCTACGGTAGATCTATTTCTACTGGTTTTTTGATTGTTTGTTAGTTTTAGTAGTAGTAATAGTAGGGGCCTGTTTATATGTGTAAAAGTGATTTGGCGCCACTAACTGTGTGAATTATGGGTTGTGTATAACTATGTTGATAGTTTGTACCTACTTATCCACATATTAACATCAAAGTATGAGTTTTAGGATATCCACAAAGTTATTCACCGTATATCCACAGAGTTATCCACAGGTTGTTAATTTCTGTTTAATTTCTGCAACCATTCGTTTAGTTTCTTCGTTTTTTTCAATTTCCTTCGTTATTTTATCGTACGCATGGAGAATTGTCGTATGGTCACGAGAAAAAGCTGCTGCGATTTGAGGATAGCTTTCATTGATCATATCGCGGCATAGATACATGGCGATTTGCCGTGGAAATGCGAATTGGGCTTTTCGTTTCTTGCCGAGTAGGTCTTGCTTTTTAATATTGAAATAAGAACTCACAAAATTCTGGATGCTTTCAATATTAACCATATTCACCTCTTCGGTATGAACGAGGCCAGCCAAGGCGTGTTTTGTGTATTCTAGGTCGATAGATTCGAGACGTTGATCGATGGATGCTGTACCGATGAGCTTGGTGAAAGCACCTTGCAATACGCGGACGTTTTCGCTAAATTGCAATGCTACGTAGTTAATTGAATCATTATCGATACGAATAATGCGATTCTTTTTATATTCTCGTTCGAGCAGTGATCTGAAGATGGCGATGCGCGTTTCTAAATCTGGATTTTCCATTGTGGCAATGTAGCCAGCTTGGAAACGAGAGCGAAGACGATCTTCGAACTGTTCCATATCGTTTGGCATCGTATCAGAGGTAAGTACGATTTGCTTGTTGTTATTTAATAATTCATTGAACGTATTAAACAGCTCAGTTTTCGTACTTTCACGGCTTTCAAGGAACTGAATATCGTCAATCATGAGAACATCGATATTGCGGAATGTATTGCGGAATAATTTACCTTGGTTGCGCTGCAATGTTTCGACGAAAATATTCATAAAGTTTTCGCTCGTAATGGACATGACCTTCATATGTGGATGATTTTCCTTGATAGCATTGCCAATGGCATGCATCAAGTGTGTTTTTCCGAGGCCAGATGGACCGTAGATAAAGAGAGGATTGTAGTCGCCGCCTGGAAATTCAGCTACATTTTGAGCAGCTCCAAAAGGAATGCGGTTGGCGTTGCCCGTTACGTAGTTATCAAAACGGTACGCCGGATTGAGATTAGATAACGATAAATCCACAGGTACATTATCAGACTGCAATGTTGGCGTTGTTTCTGTGGATTTCTTTGGTGTAGCTACCATTGGTTCGTCTGGAATTTCCACAGGCGCTGGTGCACGGTCTATATAGACAGGATCTTGATAGACTGGTGTGTAAAACTCCTCTTGATGAGCCTTTTCCTCTACTATAGGAGGTAAAGGCATTAGCGGTGCTACAACTGGCGTATCGATGAGACTTTCATCAACAAAGGTAGTATCTACACTCTCTTGATTGAAATCGAATAATACCATATCCCGATGGGAACCGATGACCGTAGTAATAGCATCCTGCAAAGCCTTGCTAATCTGCGGCTGCTGGTCGATTAAGTTTTTTACAAATGTTTGCATGACCCCAATATGGATCGAATGACTTTCGAGAGACATGGGAATCAACGATGACGTGACGCGCAAATACAATGCGTCAGGTAAATGCTGCATATTCTTTTTCGCCTCTTGCAATATATGTTCCCATATATTATTTAAATCAAATGACTGCATGACGTGCCTCTTGTGAATAACTATTGCGATAAATGTGTATAACTTTAGGAATAATGTGCATAACCATTGTAAAAGATGTGGAAAAAACTATTATTCCTGTGAATAACTTGTGTATAACCTGTGAATAAGTAAAAATAAAAGTCTATTTTATATAGATAATTACTGATTTTTCAGTTTTTATAAACTAAAAGAGAAAAAATGTGGATAACCTCGAAAGTTATCCATCAAAAACCTATAAAAATATATAATTTTTCCTAATTTCAAGTATGATTGTACCAAAAAATAAGTAATTTGTCATTCAATCTGTGGATAACTTTTATAAACTGTTTATAATGTATATTTTAATTTTCTCTTGGTATATCTATTACTTTTGGGATAGGAAGTGAAACTACTTTTATCGCTCCATCCTGACGCAAGTCGCTCAAAAAGTAGTTTCACTTCCCCTCCTCCAACCATATAATTTTATGATTTTTATACATATAACCAAAAAAGTAATAGATATACCTTCTATCAATCTACATTAGATCTGTTTATAAAACGTTATCAACACAACTTAAATGAAAATCGGGGAGAGAAGTCAGAGGAAATTAATAGCATCAATTTTCCCCCTTTCCTAGCAAGAGGTTAAAAGGTAACATTTGTTAAATCTTAGATCCGTATTCTGAAAGACTTTTAGATTTCCTATAAAAACTGATACTACTTTTTATACTGGTGGTAGGTGTATGAGTAGTCATTAGAATGTGTTAGGAGCAGGAATAGATGTGGATTTTTGACCGACTTACGATGAGTATGGAGGGAAAAAACCACATCTATTCCTCCTCCCTTCAACTGGAGATTAAAATGTAAATTTGTCTAATATAAAAAAATTAAGGTTGTGAGTTCTTATATACTGATAAATTGATGTCACGTTTACATCGTGTAGTTGTGTTGAAGGTGACATTAGGGTTGTCTTAGGGAGGGAATATAGGGTACTTTTGAGCGACTTTACGATGAGTATGGAGCGATGAAGGATCCCTATATTCCTCCCCCTGGAAACGTAACATCAATTACAGGATAAAATGTGTAGTAGAATTATTTTCAGAAATACAAGAACTCACAGCAGAACCCCTTTATTATATTGACAAATTTACGTTTTACCTCTATAATTACCCTGTTATGGTATAAGTAAAACAATACAGAATGACGAGGAGGTGTTTTACTAATGAAACGTACTTACCAACCAAATACTCTTTGGAGAAAACGTACCCATGGTTTCCGTGAACGCATGAAAACTATTGGTGGCCGTCTCGTTTTGAAAAGAAGACGTGCAAAAGGCAGAAAACGCTTATCTGCATAATATAATAGCTGTTAGGCAGGAGAAAAAACTTGGCGCTGCTGCCAAGTTTTTCTATTCTTAGGACTTAAGGATAATGCATATGGATTATTGCCTTGATAAAGCAAGACGACTGACGCACAATAATGAATATCGCCTTGTGTATAAGCACGGAAAATACGAAGTAGGTCGTATGTGTGTACTGTATCGTATGCCCGTGGCAAAGCAACCTACGCGCATTGGTTTTGTAACAGGCAAAAAGGTTGGTTGTGCAGTGGAGCGCAACCGAGCTAGACGCCTGATGAAAGAGGTATATCGCCTCAATCAGCACGCCATTCGCGAAGGGTATCATATCGTAATTGTTGGACGTGGCCCTCTGAAAAACGCTACCTACGAAAAAGCGGAAAAGGAGATTTTGTATCTCTTGCGAAAAAGCAAATTATTGATACAAAATGATAAATAGGACCACAAGTTAGAGGCTTTGGTCCTTTTTGTGTATATGGAGGTTTCCATGAAACGCTGTATAACTATGCTTTTACGACTTTTAATTAGGTTTTATCAGCTCGCCATATCTCCCTTAAAACCTGGATGTTGCCGTTATTATCCGACATGTTCCACATATACTCTGCAGGCCATCGAAAAATATGGTCCTTTGAAAGGTAGCTGGATGGGTTTAAAACGCATTCTTCGCTGTCATCCTTTCCATAAGGGTGGCTACGATCCAGTTCCCTAACCCACGTGGGATTAGGCTGGATGTGTTCTGTGAAAGTAACTTTCACCACCACCATCGAGCACAGTTTTGGAAATACCTGAGCATCTGTATGGATGAAATTTAGACCATACCATAACGATATATAGATGCGCAAAGGACGATTTCGGACTGTATGAAAAAGGAGAAACAATGGACTTTTTAAGTGGTATTTTCCAACCTATCGTTGATTTAATGAGCACATTGGTAACTTATGCGTTCCAATTGACTCAAATGATAGGTTATCCAAGCTACGGTGTGGCTATTATCCTTTTAACAATCGTTATTAAAGCGATTTTGGCACCACTTACTGTTAAGCAAATCAAATCCATGAAGGCTATGCAAGAATTGCAGCCTCGCATGAAACAATTGCAAGATAAATACAAAAACGATCCTGCAAAACTGCAAGCGGAAATGGGTGCATTGTACAAAGAAATGGGCGTTAACCCATTGGCTGGTTGCTTGCCATTGTTGGTACAAATGCCATTCTTGATCGCGATTTACTGGGCTTTGAAAGATTACCCATACGATCCAAACTTTGTACAATTCTTGTGGTTGCCTAGCCTTGGCGATCCAGATCCAATGTACATCTTACCTATTTTGAGTGCATTATCCACATGGGTTATGTCTCGTCAAACTAGTAATGGTGCAACTGGTGCAGCTGCGCAACAACAAAAGATTATGACAATCTTTATGCCTTTATTCATTGGTTACATTTCTTTGAGCTTCCCATCTGGTCTCGTTATCTACTGGGTAGTTTCTAACGTATTCCAATTGATTCAACAGCATTTCATTTACAAAAATTTGAACGCTAAGTAGGAGGCAATTATGGAATTTATCGATGTATCTGCTAAAACCATTGAAGATGCCATTGCTAAAGGTGTAGCTCAATTAGCCGCTGAAGGTCAAGAATTGGTAGAAACTAAAGTCTTAGAACAACCTTCTAGTGGATTTTTAGGCATTGGTCGTAAACCAGCAGTTGTTCGCTTATTCTTCACTGCTTTGGCTCAATCTGCTACTGCAAAAGAAGTAGCTAATGCAGAAGAACAATCTGTAGCTATTGCTTCCGAACCAGTGGCAACAAGCGAAACAGAAGTACAAGATACAGCAATTGAAACTTCTGAAAGTACTGTAACGGAAAAACCTTCTAAAAAAGAACTTTCAAAAGAAGATCAACAAGAAATTGCTGAAAAAGGTAAACAATTCCTCGATGATATGTTTACGCAAATGGGCCTCACTGTGGTTATCGAAAAGATGATGACCAAAGACAAGATTACATTCCAAGTACACGGCGAAGATTTAGGTATTTTGATCGGCAAACATGGTCAAACATTGGATGCTATTCAATACTTAACAAATCTCGTGGCTCACAAGGATGTATCTGGCCACTGCCATATCGTGGTAGATGTGGAAAACTATCGTTCTCGCCGAGAAGAAACATTGGTAAATCTTGCGAAACGTTTGGCTTCTAAGGTGAAACGTAACCGTCAAAAGGTTTCCTTAGAACCGATGAATGCTTTTGAACGTAAAATCATTCATACTGCCCTTCAAGGGGATAAAAACGTTGTTACCAACAGTGAAGGGGATGAACCATTCCGTCACGTTGTGATTTCGTACAAAAAATAAAATATAGTGGTGCAGCTTTCAAGTAGCTAGGATTTTCCGTTACTTGAGGGCTGTTCCCTTTATTCTTTAGGTTATGGTGAAAGCTAACCTAAGTTAATCTTCGCATGCAAAGATTAGTTTAGTTTAACTTTCACAGGCGAAGAACATATACAAAAACAAATACTAGATAATCGAAATACGGAGATATGTATGTATATAGATGATACAATAGCGGCCATTGCGACACCGCCCGGCATCGGTGGGGTGGGTATTATTCGGGTCAGCGGCAAGGATAGTTTTCCTATTGTAAATAGCCTGTTCAAGAGCACTGGCACCGTTCCTTTGATGGACCGCCAAAATAGAACGATTCAATATGGGACTATTGTGGATCCAATGACGAACAAGACCATCGACGAGGTTCTTGTACTATTAATGAAAGGACCTCATTCCTACACGGCGGAAGATGTGGTGGAAATTCAGTGTCACGGTGGCATTGTGCCAGTTCGACAAATTCTGAAATTGCTCGTCAATCACAATGTACGCATGGCTGAGGCCGGCGAATTTACGAAGCGCGCCTTTATGAACGGACGTATCGACCTCACTCAAGCGGAGGCGATCATTGATATTATTGAAGCAAAAACAGAGGACTCTCTCTCCCTTGCTGTATCTCAGCTAGATGGGACTGTTTCATCCTTTGTGAAAGATGTGCGTGAACAGCTCATCGCCATGATTGCTCATTTAGAGGTAACCATCGACTATCCTGAGGAGGATATCGAGGATGTAACGAGCCAAGAGGTTCGCGATCAGTTGCAGCCTATTTTGAAAGCCATGGAGGATCTCTTGTCCACAGCGAATACAGGTCGTCTCATTCGCGATGGCATTACAACGGTTATTGTAGGCTGTCCAAATGCAGGTAAATCGAGCCTTATGAACGCTCTTTTACGCGAAAACCGCGCTATCGTAACGGATATTCCTGGTACGACGCGGGACAGCATTGAAGAATATATGACCGTAGAAGGCATTTCTCTACGCCTCATCGATACGGCAGGTATTCGGGATACACAAGATACGGTAGAAGCCCTTGGTGTGGAGCGTGCTCGTGATTATATCAACAAAGCAGACATCGTGCTCTGTGTTATTGATGGATCTACTCCGTTAAACCCTGAAGAAATCGAAATTTTGACCTCTGTGAGCGGTTTAAACACCATCGTACTCCTTAATAAGTCTGACGTGGCACAAGTCGTTACAGATGAAAATATTAAAGAACACGGGAATTTTACAGCTATTGAACGCATTAGTGCTAAAGAAGGCGAAGGCTCTGCAGTTCTTTCCAAATGGGTGCAAGAACTCGTCTACGGCGGTCGCGTAAAACAAGACAACAGAGCCATGATTAGTAACGTGCGCCACATTAGCCTTATGGAACAAGCAAAGGCACAAGTCGAACAAGCCCTCTCCTCCATCGACATGGGCATGCCTGTAGACTTTGTAGCTACCGACCTGCGTAGCGCTTGGGAACTACTAGGCGACATCACAGGCGACACCATCCGAGAATCCATGATCGACGAACTATTTAGTCGTTTTTGTCTAGGGAAATAAAGTAGGGCTTGAGGGAGCAGAGGAGCGTTAGCGACGATGAAACCCAAGCTTCACTTTGGTCGGAGCGTACAATTTTCCGTAGGAAAATGCCCAGCGAGCGACCTGGACACTGGGCTATTCGGCCTCGTAGTTTGAATAAAATATACTTTCACAATAAGATAAGTAACAAATATAAGGAATTTAATTGATATGTACACAGTAGATAATTATGATGTCATCGTCATCGGTGGTGGTCATGCTGGTTGTGAGGCGGCTCTCGCTACTGCCCGCATGGGTCATCGCACGTTGATGGCGACCATCAGTTTAGATAATATTGCGCTTATGCCGTGCAACCCTGCCGTGGGTGGTCCTGGTAAAAGCCATCTTGTTTACGAAGTTGACGCATTAGGCGGTCAAATGGGTATTAATGCGGATGCTACGGCTATCCAAATGCGTATGCTCAATATGGGTAAGGGACCTGCCGTTCATTCTTTGCGCTGTCAATCCGACAAGATTAAATATCAACATTTGATGAAACAAACATTGGAGAATACAGATAATCTCAATGTTAAGCAAATCATGGTGACTGAGCTTAAGGTTGAGGATGGCAAGGTAACAGGCATCGTTACAGAGCTTGGTGAATTTTATGGCGCTAAGGCGATAATTCTTTGTACGGGTACCTATTTGAAAGGTAAAATCCTCATCGGCGATATCGATTATGTGGGCGGTCCAAATGGCCAACGCGTAGCGGAACATTTCTCTCAATCCTTGCTCGATAATGGTATTGAATTGATGCGCTTTAAGACGGGTACACCAGCACGTGTAGATAAACGTACTTTAAACCTCGATAATATGGTAGTTCAAGAAGGCGATGCACATCATCACGCATTTTCTTTTATGGATGAATGGATTAACCGTAATGAAGATGTATGCTGGTTGACGTATACTAACAAGGAAACGCACGAAATCATTCATAGCAATATTCACCGCGCTCCTATGTATAGTGGCAAAATCGAAGGCGTAGGCCCTCGTTACTGCCCTTCCATCGAAGATAAAGTAGTGCGCTTTGCTGATAAAGAACGCCATCAATTATTCGTAGAACCAGAAGGTACGGGTACAAATGAAATGTATGTACAAGGTATGAGTACATCTCTTCCAATGGATGTACAATATGCGTTCTTGCGTACCATCCCAGGCCTTGAGAATGTTGAAATTATGCGCCCTGCCTATGCTATTGAATACGATTGCTTGAATCCAACACAATTAACACCAGCCCTTCAAGTGAAACATATTGAAGGTCTCTACTCTGCGGGTCAAGCCAATGGTACATCTGGCTATGAAGAAGCGGCTGCACAAGGTCTTATGGCTGGTATTAACGCAGCATTGTGGCTTGAAGGTAAAGAACCGTTCATCCTTGCTCGCTCTGAAGCGTACATCGGTGTTCTCATCGATGATCTTGTAACAAAAGGTACAAATGAACCGTACCGCATGATGACAAGCCGCAGTGAATATCGCTTATTGCTTCGTCAAGATAATGCAGACATGCGTCTTACGGAAAAAGGCCGTGAAATCAGTCTTGTAAAAGATGATCGTTGGGCTAAATTTACAGCTAAAAAAGCTGCTATCGAGGAAGCAATGGACATGTTACGAAATACACCTGTCAATCCATCCAAGGAAACACAAGCTTTGCTTGAAAGTCTAGGTACAGCACCTATTAAAACAGGTATTCATGCTTATGATTTAGTAAAACGTAATGAACTCTCTTACGCCATCGTAGCCGATGCATTTGGTTTGAAACGCTATACACCTGATGTAGAGGAAGCTGTCGACATTTCTATTACTTACGAAGGGTACATTAAGAAGCAAATGGAGCAAGTCGATAAGGTTCGTAAACTAGAAGAAAAAATTCTTCCAAAAGAATGGGATTATGCACAAATCAAGGGTATTTCCCTTGAAGCTCAACAAAAGCTCAACAAAATTCGTCCTCACTCCATCGGCCAAGCAAGCCGTATCTCTGGCGTATCACCTGCGGACGTATCTGTTCTGTTGATCCAACTCGAACAATACAACAGAAGTAAATAAAAATAGCATGTAAAAACATGCATTTTATATGAACTTTTTAGAAGATATTTCTTACAGATTTTAAAAGATATTTCCTACAAATCTTATTGTCATATACATATTAGACAATTCATTAGGAGTACTTATGAAAGAAAAATACGATGTGCCTATAGCACCTCAGTCTGAATTTGTTTCGTACATGATGGAGCAAATGAGCCGTTTTGGCTTGCCTTGTACGGAAGAGCAAGCCAAAGACTTTTACATGTATTATGCGCATATGATTGAAACAAATAAATATCTCAATTTAACGGGTATCACAGACATGAAAGAGGTCGTGGTTAAGCATATGATTGACTCCCTCTCCTGTTATGATTCTGAAATTATCAAATCTGGCATGATGATTATCGATGTTGGTACCGGTGCAGGTTTCCCTGGTATTCCATTGGCTATCTATGACCGTAGCCTCAAGGTTACCCTGTTTGATTCTTTGAAAAAGCGGCTTACCTTTTTGGAATCGGTTATAGATAAACTAAAACTGACGAACTGTACTACCTTACACGGACGTGCGGAGGATTTGAGTCACCAAGATTATCGTGAAAGCTTTGATATTGCTACGAGCCGTGCCGTGGCACGCTTGCCGATTCTTTTAGAATGGACTGTGCCATACGTAAAAGAAGGTGGCTACGTCGTTGCTCTAAAAGGCGCTATATACGAAGAAGAAGTTAAAGAATCTAATAAAGCCCTTAGCACACTAAAAGCTACTATCGAAGAAGTAAGAACCGTTGCATTACCAACCTTAGAGGATAAACGAGCAATCGTGTATATAAAGAAAATTGGAAAAACACCAAAACAATATCCACGAAAACCAAAAGAAATCAAAGACAAACCATTAGTATGATTTTTACTAGTACATACCGTGTGAAACTTAATAAAACTAGTAATACAATACAAAACAAGTACAAAAAGAGGATGCAAACCTTATATTTGCATCCTCTTTCCTTTTCATTAGGAATGACTTAGCTCGTTTTTTATCCCCCTCCCCACTACCTATTAAATGATATCGTTTACAACAACATTTTATGGAGGAATTATTTTGATATAGGATAAATTAGTTTAAATGAAAATAGAATACCTTTCCCTAAGGACGACTTAGCTCGCTTTGGAGTCCGTGGGAAAGGTATTCTATGCAAACATTAAAATGACTTATATGTGGTCAATAATATGTAACGTTGTATCGATATCATTTAAAGGCATAATATGTACGCCTGCTGCAATTTTCTTGATTTGTTCAAGTGTTTCAATCGCAATTTCTGTACCCGCTTCTTTACCACCTTTTTCCATGCGGTCCAAGATTTCTTGAGTAAGATTGATTCCAGGCACTTTTTCATGGAGGTATGTAGCCATTTTAAAGCTTTTAAGTGGAATCAAACCGAGCATGATAGGCACATCGAATTCAGACATCTTGTCAATGTAGCGTTTTGCCTGTTCTAAATCGTAAATTGGTTGTGTTTGTACAAAGTGAGCGCCATTTTTAATTTTAGCAGCTAATTTTTGGCGTTCAATCTCTAAATCTGGAGCACCAGGATTACCAGTTGCACCGATGTAGAAGTTTGTAGGTGTGTCTAGGTCATTACCTGCAAGGTCTTTGCCTGCATTTAATGTCTTAGCGATATTGAGTAGTCCCATACAGTCGACTTCAAATACGGATTGTGCAAATGGATGGTCCCCATTATCTGGTTTATCACCAGTGAGGGTTAAAATATTATGCACGCCCAACGCTGCTGCACCGAGTAATTCAGATTGCAATCCGATAATATTACGGTCGCGGCATGTAAGGTGGAAAATAGTTTCAATTTCTTTGTTATGTTGTAACAAATAAGAAAGAGAAATTGGGCTCATGCGCATTTTGGACATAGGGCTATCAGCGATGTTGATAGCATCCACCTTCCCTTTCAAACGGGCTGCTTGTTCGAAGGTCTTTTCTGCAGAACTGCTTTTAGGAGGATCTAATTCAACAGTAATGGTGAACTGCCCTTGTTGATGTTTTTCTCGTAATGTCATCATGTACCTCGTTACTATACATTATTTTTCTAGTGTTTCAAAGAAGTCATTGGCGTGGTTAACAGCAGCGATGCCGTCTTTAGCGTAGATATCTGCGCCTGCTTGGTCTGCGTAGTCTTGAGATACTACGGCGCCACCAACCATGACCTTAGTTTTAAGGCCTGCTGCACGGATAGCAGCGATGGTATTGTCGATTTGTGGCATGGTAGTCGTCATCAAGGAACAGATGCCAACGAGGGCAGCCTTGTTATCTTTAATGGCTTGTACGATAACTTCTGGGTCAACGTCCTTACCAAGGTCGACGATTTTGTAACCATTGTTTTCGAGCAATGCTGCTACGATATTTTTACCTAAATCGTGAATGTCGCCTTTAACTGTAGCTACGACAACGGTGCCTTTATCTAAGCTTTCACTAGCAGGAATAATTTCTTTAATGGTGTTGAAAGCAGCCTGCATTGTTTCAGCAGCAAGCATTACTTGTGGTAAGAATAACTTACCAGAACCAAACTTATCCCCCACTACGTTCATCGCTTCAGATAAGCCTTTTTTCGTAAGATCTAATGGATCGATACCATCTGCTAAGGCTTTTTTTACAAGATCAATGATAGCTTCTTTTTCGCCTTGTTCTACACATGCGCGAATATTGGCTAAAGGATCATTACTATCGAAGGATTTTTTATCTGGCCCTTTAGGAGCAGAGTTACCAGGAGCGGTAGTTTCGTCTTCATAGCCGTATTCTTTAATAAATTCAGCAGAACCTGGGTCCCAGCCTAGTAAGGTAGTACTGGATACAAATGCTTTTTTTGCTGGATAATTGAGTGGATTCATAATCGGTGTTGTTAAGCCACATGCGAGGGCCATTGTTAAGAATTGGCCGTTCAAATAAGGACGTTGAGGCATACCGAAGGAGATATTGGACAAGCCCATTACTGTTGGGAAGCCAAATTTCTCTTTATATAACTGTAGCGTACGCAATGTTTGGCGTGCACTATCTTCCCCACTAGCAAGTGTTAATACTAATGGATCGAGTAATAAATCATGTGGTTGAAGACCATAACCGTAAGCGCGATTTACGATACTTTCAGCTAAAGCAACGCGATCTTCTGCTTTTTCAGGTAAGTCACCACTACAGATTGGCAAGCAAAGCAATGCTGCACCATACCGTTTAGCTAAAGGCATTACGTGCGTAATAGACTCCTCCTCCCCATTTACAGAGTTGATGAGGGCACGACCTGGATAGTTTTTAAGAGCTATTTCCATAGCTACTGGGTCTAATGTGTCAATGGATAATGGTGTTTCTACGAGCATGGATAACTCGAAAATGGCACGTTCCATTAAGGGCGATTGATCCATGCCAGCTACGCCCATGTTTACATCGAGGATATCTGCACCTGCCTCTACTTGGTCTAAGGCATCTCGTTTTACACGAATGAAAGAACCATCGCGCAATTCTTGAGCAAGGACTTTACGGCCAGTTGGATTAATACGTTCGCCAATGATAAGTGGTTTTGTATGATGGCCTAACTCTAAAAGTTTAGTACGGCTTGTAATAATTGTTTTAGGTGCAATGTGGGCGCGTTCTTTTGGCGTATGAGCTTTCACAGCATCGGAAATAGATTGAATATGAGCTGGTGTTGTACCACAGCAGCCGCCAACATAGCTTGCACCAGCATCAACAATTGGAAGCATCAAAGGCCCCATCTCTTCAGCTGAAAGTGGGAATACAGTTTGTTTATTTATTAATTGAGGCATACCGGCATTTGGCTGACAGCTTATTGGTAAATTTGTAACGCTTGCAATCTCTTCGATAAGTGGTGTAATTTGTTCAGGTCCAAGGGAACAGTTGATACCAATGATATCAGCCCCTATAGCTTCTACGATAGTAGTTGCTACTGCTGGTGGTGTACCTGTAATAGTACGACCGTCTTCACTAAAAGAAAATTGACAGATGATTTGTACATCATCTTTTGTCTTCCCTGCTGCTTCACGAGCATCTAAAGAGGCTAATAAAGCGGCACGCATTTCCTGTACGTCGATGATAGTTTCAATGATAATAAAATCAACGCCACCTTCGATTAATGCTTCGGCTTGTTCACGATATGTATCATAAATGGAGTCAAAGCTCATATTGCCTAATGGTTGTAAAAAACGACCTGTAGGTCCCATAGAACCTGCTACACGAGCAGTTGGTTTAGTCTCTGCAATGGCTTCTTTTGCTACCTTCACAGCTGCAATATTGATTTCTCTTACGCGATCCTGTAAATCATAATCTTCTAATTTAAGACCACAAGCACCGAATGTATTGGTAGTGATTACATCACTGCCATGTTGTAAGTATTGAGCATGAATATCCTTTACTACTTCTGGTCTTTCAATATTAAATAGCTCTGGACAATAGCCTTCTTCTAAGCCTGCCGCTTGAAGCATTGTGCCCATAGCACCGTCAAATATATACATAAACATCTTCCTTTAACATCCTAAATTACAATGTTTCACGTGAAACACTATTGTATTGGTTGCCCCTTCATGGCAATACCAGAAATGTCGGCAGTAGTTTTACTACCTTCCTCTTCTCTCCCATCTTGGGTGTTGACTGTTGCTTTCTCTGGTAATTTTCGAGATGCACAGTTTTGTTGTGAACAAGATGTACAGCCTCGTTTAGTTTTAATATCTTCATTTGCAGGCATTAAACCAATAATAGCTGTTACAGATTTACGTGGGAACAATAAATAATTCTCTGTAACTTGTAAACCGATTAGCTCGGTTTTAATAATTTTAGCTAATTCAGGTTGAATCTCTAGTGGCCAATTGCCATAACCAGGACTAAAACGCCATGTTGGCTTATACCCCTGTTTTTTAGCAATCGTATTGATTACTTCGTTTACCTGATCAGCTACCTGCTCTACTGCAGTTGTAGCAGCTGCATCAAGTAATAAACCCACCGTATAGTTACCTTGTTTAAATAACTGCTCACTACGAATTTCTACATCTTCACCTACTGTTACGCCTAACACGTATACCTTAGTAGATTTTTCTAAGTGTTTTTCGATAATAGACCCTTCAATTTTTAGGGGTGGATTACTTAAAATAGTCTTTGTTTCTGCATCGTAATCATATTCTTGATATACACCCTTAGGTGTAGCCAATAATTGGATTTCCTTACATGCTTCGTCAACATAATTTTGTGGGAAATCCTCAGCGTGACGAAGTCCTGCGTATCGTTTTACTTCTGCTTTATCGATGGCAGGAAGCATTCCGTTATAGATGGGCATGGAAACGCCTCCTCTTCAAAATAAAAAGCTCTGCGTGTCCGTAGAGCATGTGCTTACTGTTATCAATTGTATATAAATCTTATAAAGTAATTTTTCTAGACTCTTAAGATTATTAATCTAATTACTATCTAACTAATAGTATATAGATATGGATAATACCTGTCAAAGTATATAGGACCTGTATTCTCATATAATTTAGTAGTATATAGATATAGTTTGAAGTTATATCAAAATGCTTTTTTAGACATAAAAGTTATTGACGATAAAGTTTTTATGCATTTAATGTTAACTTTAATGTTTCACGTGAAACAATTTGTTAAATATGATCTGATTATATGTTGTTAAACGCATATAAGAGTATAGTATTAAATTAGTATATTACATTTCGTATATTATTGTTATATATAATGTTACCGATCAAAGAATGATTACTTTATACCTCTCGTTAATAGGGTTGTTCTATAAATAGAAAAATGATATAAAATATTTTTGTATATTTTTATCTGTTGGTATAGATTTATATTAAGGTAATAATTTTTTACTGTAAAAATTTTTATTGATTTTATAATTTAATGTTTTACGTTAGACTTTAATTCTTAAATGTTTCACGTGAAACAATAAAAATTTGTATTGCAACCATATTGATAAAGCTATTTATCTATAAGCTTTATTAGTGTAAGTAAAAATAATATCGTAAATATATAATTATAAAGAATTTGATTTATAAATACCGTAATTCGCATCGTTTTATGTTATAATGAAAAAGAAATATTTTGAACGAAGCTGTGAGGTGAATTAAGTGGGCAAAGTTATAGCTATTACTAATCAAAAAGGTGGTGTTGGTAAAACTACAACATCAGTAAATTTGAGTGCTTGTTTAGCTGATGCAGGCAAGACGGTGCTACTGGTTGATTTGGATCCACAAGGTAATGCTAGTTCTGGGTTGGGTATTGAAAAAGATGATTTAGAGCTATGTGTACATGATGTTCTGATTGATGGAGAACCAATTGCTGATATTGTACAACCTACAATGCTTGAAAACCTATTTGTGGCGCCTGCAACAATTCAACTAGCTGGTGCTGAAGTAGAATTAGTTTCCGTTGTTTCACGTGAAACAATGTTGAAAAAAGCATTGGCGTCAGTACGAGATAAATATGATTTTATCGTTATAGATTGTCCTCCATCTCTCGGGTTATTAACATTAAATGCTTTTACTGCTGCTGATAGTGTATTGATTCCGATTCAAAGCGAATTTTACGCATTGGAAGGGGTTAGTCAATTAGTTAAAACGATAACAATTGTACAACAAACATCCAATAAAGATCTTGAAATTGAAGGCGTATTATTGACTATGTTTGATGGTCGTACAAATTTATCTATTCAAGTAGCCGATGAAGTAAAAAAATTCTTTGGTAATAAAGTATATAAAACAATTATTCCTCGTAATGTACGTTTAAGTGAGGCACCTAGTTATGGGGAGCCAATTATTGTATATGATCCAAAATCCAAAGGTGCTGATGTATATACGAAATTAGCTAAAGAGGTAATTAAAGCATCCAAAGCTAAATAAGTACTAAAACTGAACTAGTATTTAAAGTTAAGTAAGCATCTGGTGATAAGTAGGCATCAAATGTTAAATATATTGGTTCTTTGATAGTTTAAGAAATTTACTTATTTATAATTGGTAAATATTTGTAAGGTCGAGAGAGGTTAGTTGCATGCCAAGAGAAATTAAAAGCAAGAAAAGCAAAGCGTCCGGATTGGGGAAGGGCCTTGAGAATTTAATGAAGGTTGACTCTGTAGATTCTGTATTGCCTGAAAAGGAGATACATGAACTGCCGATTTCTGAGTTAGTTCCAAATGTAGATCAACCACGTAAAAGTTTTGATGATGATAGTCTAGCTACATTGGCCGAATCAATCAAGAATCTTGGTATTTTTCAACCTATTGTGGTTCGTAAACAAAAAAATAAATATCAAATTGTGGCTGGTGAGCGCCGTTATCGTGCTGCTATGATTGCTGGATTGAAAACAGTACCAGTTATTGTTAAAAAATATAGTACAGAAGAAATGACAGAGGTTGCTCTTGTAGAAAACTTACAACGTGAAGGGCTAGATCCAATTGAAGAAGCGTTGGCCTACCAAGGTTTGATGGATACCTATAAGCAAACGCAAGAAATGATTTCTGCTCGTCTTGGCCGTAGCCGTTCATATATTGCTAATATGGTTCGTCTTTTAAAATTATGTGATTCTGTACAAAAGGATTTAATCGAAGGTGATTTGACGGTTGGTCAAGCTCGTCCATTATTAGCTTTAAGAAGTGCAGCTCAACAAATGGAAGCAGCTGAACGTATTAAAGAGGGTGAATTAAGCGCTAGACAGGTCGAGATCCTTGTTAAGTCTATGCAAAATAAATCATCTAAAGCAAAGGCTGGTAAACCTCAAAATACGGCAGAAGTTCGTGCTTTAATGGATCGTTTAAAATTAAGTTTAGGGTCCCCTGTGAATATTAAATTCCGTGCAGGTAAAAAAGTACAAGGGAAAATTGAAATTGCTTTTTCCTCTGAAGCTGAATTAGAAAGACTTATTGCATATATGGATGGGCAAGATCAAACAGAAGGTGCGGAAACAATAGAGTTTAGAGTATAATTGGCTAGCAAAAGCAAAAGCAAAAGCAAAAGCAAAAGCAAAAGCAAAAGCAAAAGCAAAAGCAATAGCAATAGCCGGAATAATAACAACAATAACATTTACAATCTGCGGTAAAAGTGTAGTCTACGGGCTGCGCTTTTACTATATTTAAGAAATCTTGTTAAATAATACGTTTAAAAATACGATAAAATAATAGGATTAAATAATAGAATAGATAATAAGAATAAATAATAAAATAAGTTATGCGAAACTTTATATTATACTTTGTAAGATATATAAAAGTTGAGTAACAAGGATAGAGTATGGAACAAACACCTAAGGCAAACCGGATACATATTGGCTTTTTTGGCCGTTGTAATGCGGGAAAGTCTACATTGATTAATATGCTAACTGATCAGCCTGTATCGTTAGTGTCTGATGTGGCAGGGACTACAACTGATCCTGTGAGTAAAGCTATGGAAATCTTGCCACTCGGCCCTGTGGTGATTACTGATACAGCTGGTATAGATGATACAACTGAATTAGGTACATTGCGCATGGAGAAAACAGAAGAGGTTCTGAAAAAAATTAATCTTGCTGTTTATGTGCTTCGCACTGATGAAGAACCAACTTCGGATGATATGCATTGGTTAGGTCTTTTAAAACAAAATAATGTACCTATCGCACTTTTTATAAATGAAATTAATTCGACTAAATTCGATAAGCATTTATATAAAAACGATATGGATGAGCTTAAAGAGAATATAGTAAAGTCTAAAGGAACTATAAAAGAATCCGTAGACAATATAAGTAAAGTTACAAACAATTTAGATGATTCTAATGATATTGTCGGAGAAGTTATAGTGGGGGAGGGCTATATAGCTGCCCATACAGGCTTATCAGACTTAGCTACTGTTATTGGTTCTGCTGACTTCACATCTGATGCTAAGCGCTTAGAGTTGCTTGATCTACTCGGTGGGCTAACACCACTTGATGTAGAAGGGGAGCAAACTCTTTTACAAGGTTTAGTTGAAGAGGGGGATACAATTATTCTTGTATGTCCTATCGATAGTGCTGCACCAAAGGGGCGACTTATTTTGCCACAGGTGCAGACTATCCGAGAAATTCTCGATCACAAAGGCTTAGCATTAGTCTGTCAAACAGAAGAATTACCGGCCATGATTCACTCTCTTAAGAATCCACCTAAAATGGTAATCTGTGACTCCCAAGCATTTGATCGGGTTGATGAGTTGACCCCCGATTCGATTCCATTGACGTCCTTTTCTATTTTGATGGCACGGTTCAAGGGAAAATTACAGGATTTAGTAACTGGTGTTAAGGCTATTAAAAATTTGAAAGCTGGCTCCAAGGTGCTCATCAGTGAAGGTTGTACTCATCGTCGTCAATGTGATGATATTGGGACTGTAAAAATACCTAATCTTTTAAAGAAGCAAGGTCATACAGATTTACAGCTAGAATTCACTAGTGGGGGAGCATTCCCAAAGGATGTATCTCAGTATGATTTGATTATCCACTGTGGAGCTTGTATGCTCACACGCCGTGAGGTGTTACGACGTATTGAATGTGCTGTTGTACAAGGTACGCCCATCGTAAATTACGGTGTACTCATAGCATCCCTACATGGTATACTAGAACGAGCAATAAGCCCATTTGTTGACGAACTAGAGGGCTAAAACATAGCATTGTAATATGTATCTGATACATACATACTTGTTATATAAATTATTACATAGGTATCGTTTATCTATATTAGATATATTAAATTAAATTGCATGCAGTCATTTAACTTTCACAATTGAAGTGGTATAATTAACTGTTGGAGTTTTGATGATTGTATAGGAAGGAAAATACATGTTCGAATCGATTCAACCGTGGATAGGCATGGTTACCATCGTTCTTGTTATAGTGTTATTCGTATATTGTGTAATCTTACACATCCGTTTAGGTAGCTTGAAAAAGAAATACGATTTCTTTATGCAAGGGGAGCATGGTGCGAGCCTAGAACGTAAATTATCTGTAGAGGTTAGTGAAATTCGCGATGCTGCGAAGGGCCTTGAGTCCTTGTTATCCGAGCAAGTGGCAATCCGCAATATTCAGAGCAATACGTTACAAAAAATTGGTTTTATTAAGTATAATGCCTTTGAAAATATCGGGAATGATTTGTCCTTTGCTCTTACCTTGCTAGATGGCAACAATAATGGCATCTGTATCTCCAGTATTTACGGTCGTAATGAATCTCGTATTTTTAGTAAACCTATTGTGAAAGGTAAAAGTTTAGTAAGTCTTTCACAAGAGGAATTAGAAAGTTTGAACGAAGCGTTGGGTGAGCGTACCAATGAGGAAGCGTTGACGAGCGCTATCGTCTCGAAATAAGGAAGTTTTATGTTGAAATTACCGGCATTCATTTCAAACAAAGTTGAAAGAAATGGTGACAACTGCATATTGACATTAACTACCAAACAAGCGAAACTCGTTGCCATTATTGGTTCTGTAGTATTGGTCTTGGCATTGGTACTCGGTATTTGGGGCATCGTGCGTCAGGCTGAGGTTGTGCAATTACGACAACAAACGCAATTGCAATCGGAACAGTTGAAATTGTTACAACAAAAAACAGAGGTTCTGGATAAGAAAATTCAAAACTTAAATCAAATTAGTGAAGAGAATAAGCAAATGTTAAAGGGTGCTGAATCTGGTACACCAGCTCAAGGTGGCGGGGATGGTAGCGACCCAAAGCAGGAAGCCGCTGATAATAGCGAAGTACAGACGTTAACAGCGGCACAATTATCGGCTCGACTGTCCAAAATGGATAAGGAAGCACAAAAATTGCTTGTTAGCTTCTATACGATGCGCAATATTCTTCGTGATGGTGGCGCACAAGATTTGATGGCATTACAATCCATCAACTTCTCCGCTGGTTCTGGTGGTGCTGTGAATAGTACGACACCTAGTATTTGGCCGAGTAAGGGTGTTATTACATCTCCATTTGGTAGCCGTGTTGATCCAGTTACGGGTGCTATTGGTGCATTCCATGAAGGTATCGATATTGCCGATGACTATGGTTCCCAAATCGTGGCTACTGCGGCCGGGGTGGTAACCTTTGCGGGGTATACAAGCGGCGGTTATGGTAACCTCGTTGAAATCGATCATGGCAATGGCTTTGTTACCCGTTATGGCCATAATAGTGCCGTATTAGTAACGGTAGGGATGAGCGTGAAACAAGGTCAAACCATTGCTTTGATGGGTAGTACTGGTAAAAGTACGGGTGCCCACGTTCACTACGAGGTACGCCTTAACAATACGCCTGTAGACCCTATGATCTTCTTACCAATTAGCAATTAGAAATATAAAAGCTTATATAAGACCTAAAAAGAACTTGTTATGCGTGCATATGCGCTCATAGCAAGTTCTTTTTCTTTCCTTTTGTATATATATATTGTAAAATAAAAGTATATGAACGGAGGTATATCTATGAAGGCCTATGTACAAGTTTATACCGGCGAAGGCAAGGGCAAAACAACTGCCGCAATCGGCCTAGCTATTCGTGCCATCGGCGCAGGCAAGAAAGTCCTCTTCTTACAATTTATGAAATCTAAAGTATATAGTGAGCATACTATTTTACCTACCTTAACAAATTTAACGTTAGAAACTGTGGGCAAGCCATTCTTTATCATCAAAGAAGGCATGAAGAGTAAGGATGAACTTGCTAAATGGGGCGATGAAGTCGTTGTCTTTGAGTCTGGTAATCCTCCGAAGGATTATGTAGCTCTCATCGAAAAAGGCTATGAACGTGCACTCGCTGCGATCAGCAGTGGTGAGTACGACCTCGTTGTACTTGATGAGTACAATATGGCTCTCTTCTTTGAACTCATTACATGGGATAAAACTAAAGCTTTACTCGATGCTCGTCATCCAGAAACGGAACTCGTATTTACGGGCCGTGGAGCTCCTCAAGAATTAATTGATGAGGCCGATCTCGTAACGGAGATGAAAGAGATTAAACATTACTACTTACAAGGCGTAATGGCTCGAAAGGGCATTGAAAACTAATCATAGGAACACCTAAGGAGGTGATGTGGTTGAGTACAGTGGCTATTGTGGCCCTCGTTATTGTGGCCATCATTGTAGCACTCATCTTGACTATCCTACTGGCACCAATCACATATAGCATCGAAATTGATGGGCGGACGCCATATCGTGGTGAGCTGCGCATCAAATGGCTGTGGCGCGTATTTTCACTCCACTTAGCGTACATTCAAAATAAACCATTTTTTAAGGAATTATACGTTTTAGGTGTACTTAAGATCGGTCCTGTGAAAGACTATGAACAATGGCTTGAAAATCGTGTAGATGAAGAATATCAAAAGGTAATGGATGATGATGGCGACATATCACAAGCAGAAGCTTTTGCAAAGGCTATGCAAGGAGGTGGACAAGGTCCAACTGCAAGCTCTAGCGGCACAAGCTTTGATGACTTGAAGAGCGCTCAAGGTTCCAATACAATCTTTGATGATGACGAATCACCAGGGGCGGGGAGCGCACCTAGGGCAAAGGAGCGCATTGAGCGACCTGATGCGGCTTCTAAGGATATGGATGCACAAGCTCGTGCTGAGCGGTATGATTCGATACAACAAGATCCAACGGCTCATATTCAAGATGATGATGAAGTAATAAGTCATGTTACTTTCAATAGTGACGGCTCTATCAAGGAAAAGGTATTTACAAAGGTAAATGATATTAAAACGACTGTGAAACAACGTTTTGGAAAGCCTGATCCCAATGATCCGGTAGCATCATTCAAGTCTGAAATTCCTACATTCTGGTTCATGAAACACTTGAGAAATACAGAGTTGTGGCGTCAGATATTCCTTGTGTCGAAACGATGCTATAACCACTCTAAACCACGTGATATGGCTATAGAGGGCCGATTTGGTATTGGTGATCCGTATCGGATGGGGCTTATTGCATCTATGTTGTATAGCATTTGGCCTGAGCAAGCAGAGTCTATTGAGATAGATTATGTGAACTGGGTAGCTGAAGGCAGCGGCCATATTAAAGGTCGTATGATTCTTGCCGTATTGGCGTGGTATGGTACTAGATTCTTGGTATCTAAACCTATGCGTTCCCTATTGGGTGAAAGTGCTCGTGTCTTCTGGGTTAAACGGAAGGAAGCCAAGCAACTAGAAAAGCTAAAAGCCGAACAGGGTCAAACAGCGTAAGGATATATAATGTCAATTGAGTATATGAGCTGTATTATTATAGCTATAATACTTTCACAAAAAGCGGAGGTACTGTGATGGAGAACAGTAATGTAAAAGAGAATTTGGAAGTCCTATTCGAGAAGTTTAAAAATATGATCAAAGTGGAAACGGTAGTTGGTGAAGCTGTGCAAATTGGCGATACTACACTTGTTCCATTCGTTGACGTAACCTTTGGCTTCGGTACTGGTACAAACCACTGCACAGCCAATAAAGGCCAAGAATCTGGTGGCGGTGGCGGCGGTGCCAAAATGGAACCAAGTGCAATCCTTGTTATTAAAGGTGACCGCATCGAATTGTTCAACATTAAGGGCAACCCTTACAGCAGCAGCTTTGATCGCCTTATCGGTTTGGTGCCTGATCTCGTATCTAAATTGAAATCCGATAAATACATCTATTTAAATGATGAACAATAATTCGGTGAATAATAAACCATTATTTGATGACAAATTATAAATAATTGGTGAAAGTCGAAATGCCCACATGTGTGTTCTGAATATGTCTGTATCGATTGCTTTAAGGGTCTCAGAGTATGCTTGTGGGTATTATTTTAAGTTCTAATAACTTTCATAAGTAGTTCATAGGGCTTTATTATGCTATTTATCATAGTCTTGTGAAAGTTAGCAAGATTTGTTATAGTAAAAATAGTACACTATTGGATTGTATAGTGACACTTTTAATCGAGGAGGATTTCAGATGAAATTATCTAAAAAATTGACTACCTTAGCTATCGTTGGTGCTATGTCTGCTACTGCTGCAGTAGCAAGTGCTGCTAACATTGGCTTAGTAAATATGAGCCAAGTAGTAAATAGCTACCCTGGCTACGGTGCATTAGATATGAAAATGCAACAAGTAGACGCTCAATACCGTCCACAAATTGAAAAAAAAGTACAAGAAATTGAAAAAATTAAAGACTCTGCACAAGCAGAAGCAGAATTCAACAAAACTGTAGCTCCATTGCTTCAAAAAGAAAACGAAGAAATCAATAAAATTGCTCAACCTATGATGCAAGCAATTCACAACACTGTTGAAGCTATTCGCGTTGAAAAACAAATGGACGTAGTATTGGATGATCCATACACAATTCGTGCTGCTGACGCTAACAGCAAAATCGAAAACATTACTAACGAAGTAATTAGCCGTCTTAAAAAATAATAAGTACAAAACCCCCTAACTGAGGTATCAGCTAGGGGGTTATTTATTGTACGCCGAATAGGCATGACTAAACCCCCAGTTAAACTGGGGGTCAGTAA
>CAJZEE010000003.1 GCA_915066865.1 uncultured Veillonella sp. | reverse complement strand
ACAGCACAGCACAGCACAGCACAGCACAGCACAGCACAGCACAGCACAGCACAGCACAGCCAATTATATCACTATCTGTCTAATACGCTAGTACTATTTTGCCCCTAACGCCTTGCACAGTTCCTCGTATACATGTTCAACTGGTAACCCTACCACATTAGTATAAGAGCCCTCTATTTTATCTACCCATAATGCACCTTTTCCTTGGATGCCATAAGCTCCAGCCTTATCCATCGGTTCCCCACTAGCAATATAAGACTCGATTTCAAAAGGTGCTAAATGTTTAAAATAGACCTTTGTTTCATTGTAAAAAACTACCTCTTTTCCTTTGATGAGTAACGCGACTCCAGTAATTACAGAATGCGCTCTACCCGATAAATGCTCCAACATATGGCGTGCATCAGACTCATCATAAGGTTTACCTAATACTTTATTATCAAGGACAACAATAGTATCTGCTCCTAACACAATACTTCCATCTGGAACACCTACAGCACAACGAGCCTTACCTAATGCTTGGGCTTTCACCATTTCAATAGGGTTGTCGTAACCTTCATTAGATTCCTCATAAGTACTAGATACAACAGTATGATCAATCCCGACCTGTGTTAATAATTCAGTTCTACGTGGTGATTGGCTCGCCAAATATAATCCAGCCATATACACTCCTTTACATTAAAATTCTTGTACATAAAATTCTTGGTGCACAAAAGTTATATCTATCTATTACCCTAAAACTGACCGTCCCTTAAATAGTTGTTTCTTTATCTTCTTCAGAAGAAATTAATTTTTCATAATATTCTTGTACATCTTCCCCATGCTTCACCGCATCAGCTCGCACCGCTGCATAAAACACGATATCCGCTTGAGGTACCCGAATGCGACCAGGTACATGCTCTTCTAAAATTTCAAAAAATCTATCCTCTGCTTTCAACAACAGACGACCATTTTTAACCTTATTGCCATTTACAATAGCATATACAAGAGACCAAATAGGACGTGGATCAGAGGTAGAGCATTTTCTATATTTATAGCGGTATTTAATATTTGTCAATAATTCACGCTCAAATTTAAATACCCCATCAATCATGTCATAGTCCACTTCAAAATGACGTTTTCTAAAAATAGAGGATTCTTCTATGACGAGTTTTGTGTCTGTCAAAATATAGGTGTATCGACTAACAGCCTGTTTAACCATGACAACGATAGCCATAATTTCAATAAAATACTCAGCTAATAAAACCGTATGTAATTGAATACTGCGATACGTTGTATAAGCTGCTGCACACAACAATAAAATCACAAAAAATACTACCAATAACTCTGCACTTCTGGTGCGCTGAGATTTTTCTTCATATAATACTGTCATGCTTTACCCCTTTTAAAGAAATCACTAATTAATAACTATACATCCTATTATAAGATATTCTATGCATAAAAACTACAAAAACCCCGTCTATATCCAAGATATAGACGGGGTTTTATGACTCTATTAGTCACTCAGTTCAGATGCGAACTATATTATTTTTTCAACGCTGCTGTAATACGTTGAGTATCACGAGCAATCATGATTTCTTCGTTTGTAGGAATTACGAAGATTTTAACCTTAGAGCCTTCAACACTGATTTCTTGTTCTTTACCACGAACATTATTGCGTTCAGAATCAATACGAGTACCTAAGTATTCCAAACCATTACAAATTGCATCGCGGTTACCGATACCGTTTTCACCGATACCTGCAGTAAAGATAATAGCATCTACACCGCCCATAACAGCCGCAAAGGCACCGATTACACGGCGAACTTTGTAATGGAACATATTCAATGCCAATTGTGCGCGTTTATTGCCGTTAGCAGCAGCTTCTTCAATCACACGGAAGTCATTGGATACACCAGAAATCCCTAATACACCGGATTCTTTATTCATAACTCTATCGATTTCTTCATAGGTCATACCTGTTTTTTCCATCAAGAATGGAACGATAGCAGGGTCAATATCACCTGTACGCGTACCCATGATCAAACCGGACAATGGAGTAAAGCCCATTGTAGTATCGATGGAGCGACCACCTTTAATAGCAGCCACAGAGGAACCATTACCCAAGTGACATGTGATGATACGAAGATCAGTCATATGTTTACCCATTAATTCTGCACAACGTTGTGCTACATATTTATGGGATGTACCATGGAAGCCATAACGACGAATGCCATAATCTTCATAATAAGAGTAAGGAAGCGCATACATATATGCTTCTTTTGGCATAGTTTGATGGAATGCAGTATCAAATACAGCAACTTGAGGTACATTTGGCATAATCGCTTCACAAGCTTCAATACCTTGAATGTTTGGTGGGTTATGCAATGGTGCAAGAGAAGCACATTCTTCCAACGCTTCCATAACTGCTGGTGTAATCAATACGGAGTCAGCAAATTTTTCACCGCCGTGTACTACACGGTGACCTACAGCATCAATTTCATCCATGGAAGAGATAACACCAAATTCAGCATCAACTAAAATATCTAGCAAAATGCGAAGCGCTTCTTTATGGTTCAAAATTGGCTCAACGCGTTCTAATTTATCTGCATTAGGACGTTTGTGAGTAAAAATAGCATCTTGATCACCAATCTTTTCAAAAAGGCCTTTTGCCAATTCTGTTTCAGTTGTCATATCAAGTAATTGATATTTCAAGGAAGAACTACCGCAGTTAACTACTAATACGTTCATCGATTAACCCTCTTTCTGTTGTGTAACTTGAATCTTGTTTTGAATTTCTTTGCTGATATCAGCACCTACCTGATCCTTTTCAGGATATTGATAGATTATATTCCACAATACGCCATGATCTAAGAATACGTATTGAGAAAATCTAAATGTTTGCCCTTGTGTTGTATACGTCACATCAAGCTTCTTTGCAGATGTACCTTGTAAAGCTACAGATTCTTCCTTGATGGTTGCGCCCATCTTAGTGAACTCAGACTTACTACGATTCAAAAACTCATCAACCGTAGGCAATGGCTTGTTATCACCAGCACGCAAAGCTTCAACTTCAATCACCATATGCTCTGTAACGGATCCATAAATATCGATTGGATATCCATCATCAGTCATATTTTTTGTGCTTTTACCCATTTCATAAGGCAAGGCAATGGTAATCTCAGATTGACCAACACGGATAACTTGATGGCCAAAACTATATGTATCCATTACATTATTTGAGCCACATCCCGCCATTGCTAGTAGAGCAACACCGAGTAGAGCCCCTTGTAATGTGCGTTTCCAATTTTGTTTCATCATATACCTCACATCAATTCAGCATTTACAGTTAATTATAGCCTATAGAGACAAGAAAATCTATACTAAACTTAATATTTACACACAATATTACCTATCTAAATAAGCCTTTTATTTAGATATAATGAAATGTTGTTTACAGTATTTCCTCGCTTTGTTACACTAACACTAATGAAAGGAGACACTATGAAAACAATCGGTATTATCTGTGAATATAATCCATTTCACAATGGACATGCCCATCAATTATATACCTTAGCACAAGAGCATTCAGATGCGCTGCGCATTTGTATCATGAGTGGTTCCTTTGTACAACGAGGCGAACCTGCTATTTTTTCTAAATTTGATCGTGCTCGTTGGGCTATTCTCGGTGGTGCAGACATTGTTATTGAGCTACCTACGCTCTATTCTTTGGGTAGCGCACAACTCTTTGGAACAGGTGCTATTCGTATGGTAAAAGCTTTACATATCGACGCCCTTTCCTTTGGTTCTGAAACGGCTAATCTAGATGCACTCGTAGATATAGCTAAACGTATGGATTGTGAAAGTACTCAAGCAGTGTTACGCACCTATATTAACGAAGGCATGTCCTATGGCTCTGCCTTTCGTAAAGCTCTCGATACAGAGATACTCAACACACCCAATGCACTATTAGGTCTTGAATATATCCGAGCAGGACTTAACTTTCATCCTACCTTAAAATACATGCCAATCTTACGCACATCAGATCATCACGAAGCGAATATTACAAAAGATTTCCCTTCTGGTACAGCATTGCGTAAACTCATAACAGATATGGCTACAGGTAGTAACAAATACAATAAATATAGTATCTTCACTTCTACAAATATGAATACAACGACCAGTGGAAGTACAAATACAAATACAAATTCAAATTCAAATTCAAATGTAAATTCAGCTGCAACTACAACAACAAAATTTAATACAGCAAATCGTAAAATAGAATTACAACTTCAGTCAATCGTTCCTAAGACTATTGCAGACGATATGACTAATATAATTTCTAATGGTGCCTATGTAAACTATAACCGCTACTATGATATAATCCATTCCTTAAGTCGTCGTACATCAACAACCAAGCTAGAAAGCTTTGGAGAGTTCAACGAAGGTATTGAACACTTATGGTCTAAAGCAGCTCAACAACCTACGTGGAACTTGGCTATGGAGCATATAAAATCAAAGCGCTATACCTATGCCCGTTTACAACGAATGGGAGCCTATCTCACCTTAGGAATACAAAAGGATTTACTACAAAGGGCTATGCAAGAAGCTCCACAATATGCTCGTTTACTTGCCTTCAACGATAGAGGTCGTCGATGGCTTCGAAATACTTTTGAAATACCACTTATTCAAAAATGGGCCAAAGCACCTAATGAATTAAATACGTTAGGACAAACAATGCATCAAATCGATACATTAGCTACAGATGTACAGGCCTTATGCTTACATAATGAAGTTAAACGAATGGGCCATATGGACTACACCTATACACCACAATACATTAGATTAGATTAGATTAGATTAAATCAAATTAGATTATAATTCACAGGTAACAACCTAATAAAAGCAACACTTCAATCTGGTAGAAACATTCTGCACACAAATATAAGAGTCGAATAATTTAAGTTTATTAAGATAAACCATCTTATTATATGCTAATACTCAAAAGGGGTTACAATACAGATTATTCCTGTATTGTAACCCCTTCTTCACCATCCAGATCAGCGACGGCAACGCGTACACTTTCAAGATGTGATGTAGGAATATTTTTACCTACATAGTCCGCTCGTATAGGCAATTCACGATGACCACGATCGACGAGGACGGCCAATTGAATAGATCTTGGTCTGCCAGCCGTCATTAATGCATTTAAAGCAGCACGAATAGTACGGCCCGTATACAAAACATCATCTACAAGGATAATTGTCTTTTCCGTTGTATCAATCGTACACGGTTCCCCCTCTTTAGGACGAGCATCACGATCATCACGATACACTGCAACATTCAAAGACTCACAATCAATATGAATACCTTCTATACGCTCAATTTCCGCTTGTAAACGTTTTGCCAAAATGACACCACGCCGTTCAATACCTACAATTAACGCATTAGATAAACCTTTATTGCGTTCTAAAATTTCATGACTAATACGACGAATCGCACGCATTATAGCGTCTTGATCCATTAATAAGCGTTTCTTTTCCATATATACGCCCTTACAGCATAGGATTGTTCTATGCCCCTATATCCAAATAAGTAGTAAAAATAAGTACTTAAACAATCAATGTAAACATTTAGACTATTTTCGTTTATCTTCACGGTAGGTCTTAGCAAATTCTAAGCACGCCTCAAAATCAGCTGGTACCGGTGCTTCAAAGTGCATTTCTTCACCTGTAATAGGGTGTTTAACATCTAACGATTTAGAATGTAATGCTTGCCCTTCTATAGGAAAATCCATACGTCTATATCCATAAAATGGGTCATTAACAACAGGATGTCCAATATGAGCAAAGTGAACACGAATTTGATGGGTTTTGCCAGTCTCCAAATTACATTCAACCAATGTTTGATGACCATAACGCTCCAATACTTTAAAATGTGTTACTGCATCTTTACTGTTTTCAAAGACAACAGCCATTTTCATACGGTCCTTAGGATGGCGTCCAATAGGCGCCTTTATAGTCCCCTTTTCTTCTACAATATTGCCTTGTACTAGCGCCCAGTACGTACGTCTTGCAGAATGTGCTTTTACTTGTTCTGCTAAACCAATATGCGCTGCATCATTTTTTGCCACCATCATAACGCCAGACGTATCTTTATCTAAGCGATGCACAATACCTGGCCTAATTTCACCATTAATGCCTGATAGGTCCTTACAATGGAATAATAGAGCATTTACAAGGGTTCCAGAATAATTTCCTACTGCAGGGTGCACCACCATGCCACGAGGTTTATTAACAATAACAATATCGTGATCTTCGTATAAATAATCTAAAGGGATATCCTCAGGTTTAACCTCAATCGATTCAGGCTCTGGGATTTCTACATGAATTACGGTATCAGGTGTAAGCCGAAGATTAGCCTTCCCTACTTTATCACCTACTGTAACATGACCACCTTTAATTAAACTTTGAATATAGCTACGAGATCCTTCCATCTGTTCAGTTAAAAATACATCTAGTCTCATGCCTTCTTGCTCAGCACTTACAATATATTCATTCATCCTCTATTCCTCTTTGAGTCAAGTATAAGATATATATTTATTGACGAATCAAGTCAATGATCTATAAAGGGCCCTAATAATGAAAGCTATTCATGGTCCTCTTTCAATGAAAACAAATAAAATACAACAAAAGCTACACCTATACAAATACCAATATCTGCCACATTAAAAATAGGCCATACACGAAAATCAAAAAAGTCCACTACCCCATGAATCATGTATCGGTCAATGCCATTACCAATTGCACCTGCGACTAATAAGGCGGATCCGATTTGCAAAGTCCAATGGCCCTTAGCTAATCGCTTCCAATAAAAAGCACAAACAGCTAATAGAATAAAAGCTACTAGTAAAAAAAACCATCGTTGATTCGCTAACATGCCAAAGGCTGCACCGCGATTGATAATATAGGTAAGATGAAATACATTAGGAATAACAGGTAAAGATTCACCTAACAAAAAATGATTCATTACATAATATTTAGTTAATTGGTCCAATAATAACCAAATGATAAGTACTGTATAAAACAAGATTAACTCCCTTACTATAATATAATTCTTAATAGTCCTATTATACTAAGTTACGCAAATTTAGGCAAAATAAAAAGCCCCTCAATGAGGGGCGTGTTTTATTTGTGATTACTCAGCGGAAATTACAGAAACTGGGCAAACGGATTCGCAAGAACCACAATCGATGCAAGCATCGCCAATTTCGTATTTAGTTTCGCCTTCAGTAATGCAGGAAACTGGGCAAACAGATGCGCAAGAACCACATTTAATGCAACCATCAGCAATAACTCTCATAATTAGGACCTCCATCAAAATATAGATCAGAACTTTTTATTATCATTTAGAAAGGCACTTGCCTCAACTTATGTTCTCATTATCACACAGTTCAAATTGAAAGTCAAATGAAAATGATAAAAAATTATATAATATTTTGCATAATAATTGTTCCTTTTTATCATAAAAAGCCTATATTTATATGTATTTTGATATTTCTTTTCATTTATGTAATTGAGTTTAATAATCAATAATTGAGAATGCACTAATTATCATTTCAATTAAAATACGTACTATTATACTAGGAATTCAATTATCAATATTTATTATCATAAAAACTATTTTTTTATTACAACAGATTTAACGCTTATCTATATTTTAATCTAACATATAAACTTCACTCTAAAAAAGGCCGAATCATACGATTCGACCTCATTTATATTTATAAAGTAAAGTAATATCTTTACTATTATTCACTATATAACAATAATACTATTTTTTTCTTATAGCACTTAGAAAGATGTTAAGAATGTTAGTGTACCTAAAATAACGCCTGCAAGGTTTGGTACGATTAAAATATAATCACGTTTAGGTGATTTTGTCCAACCATATAATACCCAGATCAAACAGGATACTGCTGCAAATAATGGTTGCCATGGTTGACTAGGTTGACCATGAAGATTAGCAATTATTTGTGGGATATAGGCTAAAAATACAAATACACCAATAAATGCACCAATAGAACCAACTAACATGTTAAATCTTTCTTTTGTCATAGATGACCTCCTTATTCAACATTACATTATTATATCTTACACAATATACTATATCATATTTTTTCGATGTAGTCAATTGTGTAAAATTAATCATGCAAATTAGTTTAATTCATATTGCTTTTGATTACACTTATATGTAATCTATATTAAAATCATATAGACTAAAATCATAAAAAACGAGGCCGAATCTTACGATTCGACCTCGTGTGTGCTTGTATAGTAGAGTAACCTATCCCCTATTATTTACCAGGGAAGAATGGCCATACCATTGGGATAATAATTAAGCTTACTACGAAGCAAACTAAAATCAATGGAACACCAGCTTTTACATAGTCCATAAATCTATATTGACCAGGACCAAGTACTAATGTATTTGGAGGTGTACCTACAGGTGTACCGAATGCACAAGATGCAGCAACGCCGATAGCCATCAATACAGCATGAGGATCAGCACCCATACCTTGAGCAATAGAGATACCGATAGGCGCCAACAATGCACAAGATGCAGTGTTAGACATGAATTGAGTCATAACACAAGACAAAATGAACAATACTGCTGTTGCAAAGTAAGGGCTAGGGTTGGAACCCATAACACCAATTACTGCATCAGCAATCATTTTACCAGCACCAGATTGATCAAGTGCAGTTGCTACTGGCATCATACCAGCGAACAAGAAGATTGTTACCCAGTCAATAGATGTGTAAGCTTGCTTTTCATTCAAGCAACCAGTTAAAACGCAAAGCATTGCGCCGATAACGGCAACCATACTCAACGGTAAGTTGATACCATAGTCCTTAAGTACGTCACCTAAAATCATAGCAATGATAACGCCTAAAAGAATAAGACCAGAGAACAATTGTTTCTTAGGATCATTAGAAATATCTTCAGCCGCTACTTCTTGTTCTACATCACCAGCATCAGTGATTTCATGTTTTGGTAACAAATGTTTACCAACGAGCATCATGAATACGATAGTAGCAACAGTCAAAGGAATACCAATCCAAGCAAATTCAAAGAAACCAAATGGTTCAATGCCAAATTTAGTCAATGTACCACTTACAATGATATTAGGTGGTGTACCAACCATTGTAATGATACCACCGATACCTGCAGCGAATGCTAAAGGCATCAATTGACGAGATGCAGGAATCTTAGCAACAGCACAGATACCAACAACCACAGGAAGTAACGCAGCTGTTGTACCAGTGTTAGATAAAAATGCGGACATGGTAGCTGTTACAAGCATAATCGCAAGCATCAAGCCATTTTCGCTAGTCCCTGCATGAGATACTACGGTTTCCCCAATTTTTTGAGCCAAACCAGTATAGAATAATGCAGCACCAACAACGAACATGCCTGCAAACAACACAACTGTACTATCAGATAAACCAGAGAATACAACCTTAGGAGTAATAATACCCATAAGGCCTAATGTAATTGCGCCGCCTAAAGAAGTAATAGCTAGAGGAATAATTTCCGTAACGAATAAAACAGCCATGACTGCAAGGACGATTAAGGTTTGTTCTGCAGTACCCATACATCATCATCTCCCTTCAGAGAAATGCACTGATATAATTATAAGAGATATAAAATATAACCTACGATACCAATGGCAGAGGCCATTATAAAAGTAATCCCATATCCCTCTCTTGTTTTAGGATACCCAAATAATAAAGTTTCACCAAGAAAACCTCGGCGGTTAAACCAAGAATATTTAGTTCTCTGCTGAAACCATTTAGCTTTACCTTCAGCACCGATAATCAGTGCAGTAATAAAAAAAACAATAAATGCCCAGACAAAACAAATCAGTATTTTTAATTCAATTGATAACAAGTGACCACCTCTACTATATTTAAATCACTAGAAGGTTATTCTGTGAAATCTTGCTAATCACCTAATGAACGATCTGAAAAGCATTTATTGCAAATATTCCCTTTTATGTATGATTACATAATGACCAAGGGCTTTTTGATTCACCAATAGGTGTACCTATTTAGGTACACCTGGGTGAATAATTATTAAATTATTAGTGGTTGGACAACATAGCAAGCATTGTACCTGCAGCTACTGCTGTACCGATAACGCCAGCTACGTTAGGTCCCATAGCATGCATGAGCAAGAAATTAGCTGGGTTAGCTTTCGCACCTACTACTTGAGATACGCGAGCTGCCATTGGAACCGCAGATACACCGGCAGAACCAATAAGTGGATTTGTTTTACCACCATCTACTAAGCTCATCAATTTACCGAACAATACGCCACCAGCTGTACCGCAAATAAATGCGAATAAGCCTAAAAGAATAATTTTGATAGTTTCTAAGCTTAAGAAGTGTTCCGCACTCATTGTCAAGCCAGTACCAGTTGCTAAGAAAATTGTAACTGTATTGATCAATGCGTTTTGAGAAGTATCGGATAAACGATCAGTTACGCCAGATTCACGGAACAAGTTACCTAACATCAACATACCTAAAAGGGATGTAATGGAAGGAAGCAATAAGGAAATGAAGATCGTTGCAACGATTGGGAACACGATTTTTTCAAAACGTGTTACTTCGCGCAATTGTTCCATAACGATTTCACGTTCTTTTTGAGTAGTGAAGAGTTTCATTACAGGTGGTTGAATCAACGGTACCAAGGACATATAGGAATATGCGGCAACCGCGATAGCACCTAATAAATGAGGAGCTAGCTTAGTAGCTAAGTAAATGGATGTAGGGCCATCAGCACCACCGATGATACCAATAGCAGCCGCTTCTTGAGCTGTAAAGCCAAGCATCATTGCGCCACCTAAGGCAGCAAATACACCGATTTGAGCAGCAGCCCCTAAAAGCAATGTTTTAGGATTAGCAATGAGTGGACCAAAGTCAGTCATTGCACCTACACCAAGGAAAATTAAAGGTGGGAAGATTTCTTGGGAGATACCTGCACTAATAAGCGCCATAACGCCTTCTTCGAAACCGTTACGAGGAATATTGGCAAGTAAACAACCAAACGCAATCGGACCCAACAATAATGGTTCGAACTCACGAGCAAATGCTAAATACAATAGGATCAAACCTACAAGAATCATAATAGCATTGCCTGTTGTAAATGCGAGGAACCCGCTATCGTTAATAACAGATTGTATCGCAACAGCAAAAGCCTCCATATGCGTTCCCCTTTCACAAATATAAAATTGTTAGATGACGTGGCGCAGCCACGTCATACAACACTTGGTATTAGCCAAGAACAACCATGTCATCGCCAGTGGATACAGTTTGGTTAGCAGATACGCGAACTTCGGAAACTACAGCATCATGTGGAGCTGCGATTTCATTTTGCATTTTCATAGCTTCAAGAATCAACAAAGTTTCGCCTTTTTTAACTGCTTGACCAGCAGATACTGCTACAGATAAGATTTTACCAGGCATTGGAGCTTTTACAGTTTCAGCACCTGCTGGAACTGGAGCTGCTGCTGCAGCTGGAGCTGGTGCTGGTGCAGGAGCTGCTTTAGGAGCTGCTGCAGGAGCCGCTGCTTTCACTTCATTAACTTCTACATCATATGCTGTACCATTTACTGTAACGTTGAATTTTTTCATCTTAAATTCCTCCAAAATGTGTAGTTCCTACACAAAACTTATAAATATTTTTACACATATAAATTGAGTAATCCCATGGATTATCAAATTAGCCAATTATCTTATCGATTACCACGCAAACGGCCTTCCATTTTCCAATTGTAGCTTACGATTGGACGGATATGCGCGATTTGATCAGCGGAATAACCCATTGCCGCTAATGCACCAACGATTACTGCTACTACATCTTGAGATGGAGCTTTACCGTTAGTTGTTGTAGCATTGCTCATTACAAATGCCTCCTAAAAATATTTTAACCTCTACCGCTTAAGCGACCTTCCAAGCGCCATTTAGCACTGGTTGCTGTAGGTCGAATAGATGCAATTTGTTCAGATGAGTACCCCATCGCCACAATGGCACCTACGATAGCTGCTACTACTTCATCCTCATTTTGAGCAGATGCATTTGCTGGAGCTACAGGAGTAGCTGTTGGAGTAGCAACAGGAGCAGTTGCTGCTGGTGCTTCTTTTTTCTTCTTAGTAGGATCGATTAAATGTACGATTTCCATAAGAATACCTAAAGCTATCAATACAGCAAATACAACTGTCATATTAATCGCCATGATTAACCAAGGATTGGTAGTAACTGCTTGTCCTTCCATAATCATTCCCCTTTCTAAAAAAGTAGTAAAGAAAGGTATCTCCCAAATTCGATGATATGTTTACCGAATCGAATTATAATGGAATATTACCATGTTTCTTTGGAGCACGGTTTTCGCGTTTACTTGCAAGCATTGCCAAAGCGTTGATAACTGCTGGACGAGTTTGTTTAGGTTCGATTACAACATCTACGAAGCCACGTTCTGCAGCTTTGTAAGGAGTCGCAAACTCTTCTACATATTTAGCTGTTTTAGCATCTTTATCTTCGTCTTTCTTGAAGATAATATTAGCTGCACCAGCAGGACCCATTACAGCGATTTCGGATGTAGGCCAAGCATATACTTGGTCTGCGCCTAAATCTTGGGAACACATAGCGAGGTAGGAACCGCCATATGCTTTACGAGTGATAACAGTAATTTTTGGTACTGTAGCTTCAGAGTAAGCATATAACATTTTAGCACCATGACGAATGATACCGCCCCATTCTTGATTTGTGCCAGGCAAGAAACCAGGAACGTCAACGAAGTTAACGATTGGAATATTGAAAGCATCACAGAAACGGATGAAACGGGAAGATTTGTCAGAAGCGTTAATGTCCAAGCAACCAGCCATTACTTTTGGTTGGTTAGCAATGATACCAACGGATTGACCATCAAAACGAGCGAAGCAAGTAATGATATTAGTAGCATAGAATGGTTGTACTTCATAGTATTCGCCATTATCTACAGTAGCTGCGATAACATCTTTCATGTCGTAAGGCATGTTACTGTTATCTGGCAACAAGCTATTCAAGCTTTCATCCTCACGAGTTGGATCGTCACCAGTATCTACCAATGGAGCATCTTCCATATTGTTGGATGGCAAGAAGCCTAATAAGTAACGAATTTGAGCGATACAATCATCTTCATTTTCAGCTGCAAAGTGAGCAACACCAGACACGGAGTTGTGAGCCATTGCACCACCAAGATCTTCAGCGGTTACTTCTTCACCAGTTACAGATTTGATTACTGCAGGACCAGTGATGAACATTTGAGAAGTATTTTTAACCATGTAGATGAAGTCAGTCAATGCTGGAGAATATACAGCACCGCCCGCACATGGGCCCATGATTACGGAAATTTGTGGAATAACACCAGATGCATTTGTATTTTCAAAGAAAATTTTACCGTAACCAGCAAGGGCATCTACTGCTTCTTGAATACGAGCACCGCCGGAATCGTTGATACCAACAATAGGAGCACCCATTTTCATTGCTAAACGTTGTACTTTAACGATTTTAGCAGCATGCATTTCACCAAGAGAACCACCTTCTACAGTAAAATCTTGTGCGAATGCATATACTAAACGACCGTCGATAGTACCATAACCTGTTACTACACCTTCGCCTGGTAATTCTTTCTTTTCTTGACCAAAGTTAACACAACGATGTTTAACGAATTGATCAAGTTCAACGAAGGAATTATCATCGAACAATTTAGCCAAGCGTTCGCGAGCAGTCATTTTACCTTGAGCATGTTGTTTCTCAACGCGTTTTTCGCCGCCACCAGCTTTAACTTTAGCTAGTTTTTCGTGCAATAACTCGATTTTTTCCTGCACTGTTGCCATTATAGCACCTCCAAATAAAACTTGTTACAGTATCATTTTATTTCATAAATGAATAAAGTTCAAGAAGCATACATATTTAATATATAACGTAGGATTATATGTATATGTATATCTACAACTCATATATAATGATGTGAATTGGATACTGTATTATTTCATACGTTGACATAATTCAAGCAAAACACCGCCAGTTGCTTTTGGATGTAAGAAAGCAATTGAGGAGCCGCCTGCACCATAACGAGGTTTTTCGTCAATCATACGAACGCCTTTAGCCATCAAATCAGCAATAGCATTTTCAATATTATCAACGCGCAATGCAACGTGTTGGATACCATCACGACCACCATTTTTTTCGATAAATTTACCGATAGGGCCATCTGGAGTTGTAGTTTCTAAGAATTCAAGTTCAGCATCACCACAAGGGAAGAAGGATACTTTTACCTTTTGTTCTTCTACGATTTCGTCTTCAGGAAGATGTTCAATGCCTAATGCATTTTTATAGAATTCTTTAGTTGCTGCTAAATCATTAACACCAATACCGATGTGATCCACTTGTAATACTTTAAAAGCCATTTTGATTATCTCCTTTTCAAGGCTAAATCTCTAATGCTATGTAGTCGCCGTCTACTTTAGCACGCTTGTCATTACGCCATTAACAACTGTATATGGATCGCTTTCGCGTTCATTAACAGCTGCCACTTGGCTATTAAATTCGTCGCTTGTAACAATTTTATCAGCTACATAACGACCAATTTGTTCATTAATCATTGCGATGATTTCATCACGAGTACGTTCTGCCCGACGAGATTCCAATTCACCAGAATCTTCAAGATACTCAAAATGTTCATCTAAAGCGTCGATAAGCTCATCTACGCCTTGGTCTTTACTAGCAATTGTGCGCTTAATTGGTGGGCGCCATTTTACTTCACGAGAATCTAGGTCAAGCATCATTTCAATTTCTACATTCAAACGATCGCAACCATCTCGGTCAGCTTTGTTGATAGCAAATACATCGCCAATTTCAAGAATACCCGCCTTGATAGCTTGGATATCATCACCGAGACCAGGAACCAGTACAACCAATGTAGTATCAGCATTTTTTACAATATCTACTTCAGATTGACCTACGCCTACAGTTTCAATAATTACTAAATCCATGCCAAAGGCATCCATGAGTTTTACAACGTCTGCAGTCTTTTTAGATAATCCACCAAGACTACCACGCGTGCCCATGCTTCGAATGAACACATTTTCATTTAATGTTAAATCATTCATTCGAATACGGTCCCCCAAGATAGCACCTCCAGAGAATGGGCTAGTTGGGTCGATGGCAACGATGCCGATTTTTTTACCTTGATCTAAATAATGTTTAACCACCTTATCGGTCAAAGTACTTTTACCAGCACCAGGGGCCCCTGTAATACCGAGAATACGTGCGTTCCCCGTTTTAGGGTAAATTGCCTTCATAATATCGATGGCATTATCATACTCGTTTTCTACAGCTGTTATGGACCGTGCTAAGGCTAGTCTAGAACCTTCAAAAAGGCCTTTAACTAAATCCATTCGCCTCACCACCTATCTTCGAATATGGGGATAGAGGGGAGCCAACTATTAGAGTTGCACCCCTCTTTGCCCAAGCAATTATTTTACGTTTTCTTTAATAAAGTTAACGATATCGCTAGTTGGTGTGCCAGGTGTGAATACTGCCGCTACGCCAGCTTTTTTCAAGCCAGGGATATCAGCGTCAGGAATAACGCCACCACCGATTACAAGCACCTCCCCCATGCCTTTTTCTTTCAAAAGTTCAACAATTTTAGGGAACAATGTATTGTGAGCACCGGAAAGAAGAGATAATGCAACTACATTAACGTCTTCAGAAAGCGCTGCTTCAACGATTTGTTCTGGTGTTTGACGAAGACCAGTGTAGATTACTTCGAAACCAGCATCGCGAAGTGCGCGTGCTACTACTTTTGCACCACGGTCATGACCATCAAGACCTGGTTTTGCTACAATTACTCTAATACGTTTTTCTGCCATGATATATTACCTCCGAAATCAGCCGATATTATAATGTAGAATGAGCTTCGTATTCACCGAATACTTCGCGCAATACATTACAAATTTCACCCAAAGTAGCATATGTTTTAACTGCTGCAAGAATTAATGGCATCAAGTTAACAGATTCGTCAGCTGCGCCAGCTTTCAAATCAGCTAAGGCTTTATCAACTGCGGCTTGATCGCGGTTAGCACGAACTGCTTGAGTTTTCTTAGATTGGTTAGCACCTACGGAAGCGTCTACGCGAAGCAAGTCTTTTGGAGCTTCTTCTTCAACTTGGAATTTGTTTACGCCAACGATTGTGCGCAAGCCAGATTCAACTTCCATTTGCCATTTGTAAGCGGATTCTTGAATTTCTTTTTGGATGTAGCCTTTTTCGATTGCTACTACAGCGCCGCCCATTTCATCAATTTTCTTGATGTATGCCATAGCTTCGTCATAGATAGCGTTAGTCATAGCTTCAACATAGTAGGAGCCGCCCAATGGGTCAACTACGTCAGCTAAGCCAGATTCATAAGCCACGATTTGTTGAGTACGAAGAGCTACTTGTACAGATGCTTCTGTAGGAAGAGCCAAAGCTTCGTCACGAGAGTTTGTATGTAAGGATTGAGTACCGCCCATTACAGCAGCTGCAGTTTGAAGAGCGACACGAACGATGTTGTTATCAACTTGTTGTGCAGTCAACATAGAGCCAGCTGTTTGAGTATGTACACGAAGCATCATGGATTTTGGTTTTTTTGCACCAAAACGTTCTTTCATGATTGTTGCCCATAAGCGACGAGATGCGCGGAATTTAGCAACTTCTTCAAGTACATTATTATGAGCATTCCAGAAGAAGGAAAGACGACCAGCAAATGTATCAACATCAAGACCAGCTTTCAAAGCTGCTTCTACGTATGCGATACCATCAGCAATTGTGAATGCGATTTCTTGTGCTGCTGTGGAACCTGCTTCACGGATGTGGTAACCGGAAATAGAAATTGTATTCCATTTTGGAACGTATTGAGAACAATATTCGAAGATATTAGTGATCAAACGCATAGATGGTTTTGGAGGGAAAATGTAAGTACCACGAGCTGCATATTCTTTCAAAATATCATTTTGAATAGTACCTTTCAATTCTGTGGAAGGTACACCTTGTTTTTCAGCTACTGCGATATACATTGCCAACAAAACGGATGCTGGAGCGTTGATTGTCATGGAAGTGGATACTTTGCCAAGGTCGATGCCATCGAACAAGATTTCCATATCTGCCAAAGAGTCAATCGCTACACCTACTTTACCAACTTCGCCTTCAGCCATAACATCATCAGAGTCATAACCGATTTGAGTTGGCAAATCGAATGCACAGGACAAGCCTGTTGCACCAGATTCGATTAGGTAGCGGTAACGTTTGTTAGATTCTTCAGCTGTAGCGAAGCCTGCATACATACGCATAGTCCAGAAACGACCACGGTACATAGTAGGTTGTACGCCACGAGTATAAGGGAATTCGCCAGGCATTCCCAAATCGCGTTCATAGTCAAAGCCTTCAATATCAACTGGTGTATACACACGGTTGTATTTTAAGTTTTGACGTTCTGGAGTTTTTGCGCATTTTTCGTCACAAAGTTTGTTGTACTCAGCAATTTGGGCTTTTAAGTTTTCGTAAGCCATGTTTTCATCATCCTCCTAAAAAAACAGGTTATTTTTTCATGCTTCCAGTTTCTGTGAAGCGTTTATGCCAAGAAAGAGCTTCATCAAGCAACATTGGTGTATGGGCATTCTTTGTTGCAGCTAATGCTTTTTCTAGGTATTCAGTTAACATAGGTTTGTAGTCTGGGTGAGCACATTTTTCAATAATCAAACGAGCTCTTTCCACTGGACTTAAACCACGACAGTCAGCAACACCTTGTTCTGTACAGAAAATCATAGTGTCATGTTCTGGATGATCCACATGGGATACATATGGAACGATAGAACTGATGTCGCCATTTTTAGCAACGGAGTTAGTACAGAAGATAGTGAGATATGCACTACGTGCAAAATCACCAGAACCACCAACACCATTCATCATTTTGCTACCCATAATATGAGTAGAGTTTACATTGCCAAAAATATCAAATTCGATAGCGGTATTCATGGCAATGACACCAATACGACGAGCAATACCAGGGTTATTGGAAATTTCTTGCGGACGAAGAATTATTTTTTTACGATATTCATCAATATTCGCATAGAAACGTTTCAATCCATCTGGAGAAGGACTCAATGCAGTACCGGAACATACAGTTACTTTACCAGCATCGATCAAGTCAAACATACCGTCTTGAATTACTTCTGTATAAATAGATAAATCTGTGAAAGGCCCTTGAGCCAAGCCACTGATTACCGCATTTGCTACAGAGCCCACGCCGGATTGCAATGGAAGCAAGTTTTTAGGCAAACGACCTTCTGCAATTTCTTGTTCAAAGAATTTGATAAGATGTTGACTCATTGCCTTTGCATCATCATCAATAGCAGCTAAAGGTCTTGTTGTATCAGGTACATCACTTGGAACCACAGCAATGATTTTGCTAGGATCACAAGGTATTGCTTCTGTACCGATACGATCGCCGGCCTGTTCCAACGGAATTGGTTTACGATGTGGCGGATCCAACGGTTCATAGATATCATGCATACCAACTAAAGATAATGGTTGAGATACATTTACCTCTACGATAACCTTTTTAGCTTGACTAACAAATGTTGGAGAATTACCAACAGAAGTAGTTGGTACTAAAGAACCATCTTCGTTGATTTGACATACTTCAATAATTGCTACATCTAAATCCCCGAAAAATCCATAACGAATATTTTGTGCCATTGTGCTTAAATGCATATCGATGTATTTAACATCTCCACCATTTAAAGCCTTTCTCATATCTTTATTGGTTTGATATGGAAAGCGGCGATTAATACCATTAGCACGAGTTAATGCGCCATCAGCTTCATCACCTACGGAAGCACCTGTCCACAAATCGATTTTGAATGGTTCTTTTTCCATTCTTTCTGCCAATGCCAATGGCACAACTTTTGCATAACCCGATGGTGTAAAGCCGGAAATACCAACTTTATCATTAGGGTTAATCAACTGAGCTGCATCATAAGCAGTGACAATTTTACCTTGCAGGTCCACATTTTTTACGCGGTCTTTGATGTCTATCACCATAACCATCTCCTTTAAGAGTAACATTGTTAAACGACAATTGAATCTCTTTGGTCTAATACGTTCCTTAAACCGACTTCATCGTAGTCCACATCCAATGTATTGTCAACTTATATGACTAAAATGTATTTTTTATCACACTCCGACTGTGCATTATGACCAAAACGCATAGGTTTTTACATTTTCACATAAGTTTTATTCACACCGATATAACTCACAGGAATTATCAATTTAATAGTATATATTGTTGTTTTATATATATATCGAACTATCTCAATACAACATATAGAGCCTTATCAATATAATAAAAAAATAATATATACAAAAACTGACCGCTACACCTCCTATAAAAATATAGATATACAAAAAACCGGTTTTCAAATGCAAGCAATAATGTTCAATTATTCTAACATTAGAAAACCGGTTAAATATACTTAAGCTTACCCTGCTAAGGTATGTATAAATTATACCATACTATGAAATTGTATCGCTACCATAAAACTTACTGATTATACAAAATATACCTTTTACATATATTTCTTTGTGGAAAGTTGTACTTTCACAAAGGCCCCAACCCAACCAAGGAGTTGCCAAAAAACAATAGTAACTTGATGGCTATAGAGCTCAAAATCAGACAATCCACTAAAAAGAACTCCGATAGCTAAAGCACCTATACCTATCTGTGCAGCTTGTCGGAACATATCCCCTTTCAAACGAACAGATGTAATAACATGACCGACGATAACTGCTAGGAATGATAGCAAGCCAGGAATACCTGTTTCAGCCAATATATTTAAATATAAATTATGGGCATGATACATCAACACATTAGGACCTTGAATGTAATAGTTATACTCTGGATAAACTAAGTAAAATGTATTCCACCCAATACCAAAGATTGAATTTTCTCGTACGATATACATTGTGCTGTCCCATAGAGCCCAGCGAAGATCTGATGACGTATCATGACCTTGGAATATAGACCAAAGTCGCGAAGCAACTTCCCCTTCATAGAAGTATAGAATTAACGGTACCACTAACAAGGATAAGAATAGTCTTCGTTCTACGAAAATAGCCCAATACAGAATCATGGCCGCAAAACTAATCCAAATACCACGCGAATAGGTTAATAACATCGTTAAAAATAATACAACACCAATAATCAGCATTGTAACAACTTCACGAGTACGATTCTCTTTCATATAAACAAGAATATAGCTAATACATACACTTAGTACCATCAATAGATAAGCCCCTAACAAGTTAGGATTTTGCAATGTAGACGCCATTCGACGCATCAATTTAGGGAATTGTGCTGCATCTACCCATTCTTTTATATGTATATTAGGAACAAATATATACTGATAGGCCCCAATAATGCATACAAGAACGGCTGTACCTAAAAAGGCACGAAGAAAATAGTTCCACTGTTTAGGTGTTCGGATATAGGTACGAACTAAATAGTACATGCCCCCACCCGCTACAATTTGGTAGAACCAGCTCTGAATAGACCAATCCCAGTTTGGGGACATTAACGACGATATACCTGTCCAGATAACAAAGATCATAACAGTCCAAGATAAATAACCTGTCGGCAAACTCAATGATTTACTAGAAATCAAATCATATAATGCTAGACCTATAGCCAACCAGAGAAGTACATCTCCCACCATTGGCTGAAGTGGCATCGCAATGACAACACCATAGATTAATCGTTCAATATAAAAGGTAAGTCGTTTCTGATTAGGAATGAGTGAGAGTTCCATATTCTCACCTCAATGGCTCATCTCATGGAAAAACCACTGACGAGCATCCCCTAGAATATATAAAGAACCACATACGGCAATGATATCACCAGTCTTTGTATGCTTATATGCCAATGCTAATGCAGCCTCAATAGAGTCTGCAGTTTGAGCCGTCGCCTTTGGTACAGTACGGCGAATCATTTCAACCAAGGTTTCCGGTACTTCCGTTCTATCGGTTGGTGCGGGCACAACGAGCACTGTGTCACCCACTTTAACCACTTCACGGATAATAGCCGCTTGGTTCTTATCTTTAAGAATAGCCATTACAATCGTTTTTGGGCTATCCTTAAACAACTCGTCATACGTCATGGCAAAAGACTCAGCCCCTGCCGCATTATGAGCACCATCAAAAATAAAAGTACGATCTAAACCTCTTTTAACTTCAAAACGTCCTGCCCAAGTAGTACGAGCGAAGCCTTCACGCATCGTTTCTTCTCTGATATTCGTATCCTCTTTCATCAACAGGCGTACCGCCATCAATGCACAAGCGAGGTTTACAGATTGGTGAATGCCCGCCATCGTCGTAAACAACATGGCAGGTGCTGCATCGTTAGTACTAACCGTAATCATTTGACCACCAGTTACAGCGCTGCGACTATCGATACCGAAATCTTTATTGAAAGCATAAAGCTTAGCATGTTTTTCTTTAGCTACGTCCTCAATGATACTAAGAGGAGTACCTTGTGCCGCTGTTACTACAGGCACCTTAGATTTAATAATACCCGATTTATGACGTGCAATCTCCTCTAAAGTATCACCACAGTACGCTTGATGATCTATAGATACATTAGTGATAACAGATACTTTAGGAGTAACGATGTTCGTAGAGTCTAATAAGCCACCTAATCCGACTTCTACCACAGCATAATCTACACCTTGTTCTTTAAAAAACAAGAATGCAGCAGCCGTCAGCATTTCAAATTGTGTTGGCGCTTCTACTCCATTACTAACAATAGTGTCTACTGCACCTTTAACACGACTGATTAATTCCCCAAAGGCTTCCTCAGTAATATTCCCATCATTAACTTGAATTCGCTCCGTATAGGATTGAAGGTGAGGCGATGTAAATCGCCCCACCCGTAATCCACTTGTAAACAGTGCGTAGGAAATGTATGAGGTAACCGAGCCCTTACCATTCGTGCCTGTCACATGAACAATTTTATAATCTTCTTGTGGATTTCCCAATACATCCATAAGAGCTGTAATTCGTTCAAGGCCAGGTTTAATACCGAATGAAGATGCCTGCTCTAAATAGGCTAAGGCCTCTTGATATGTCATATAAACCTCCTATTATAAGGTTTCGAGGAACGCTTCACGTTCCAATAACGCTTGTTGTTTTTGTTTATATTCTTCTAACTTTTCTTTTTCTTTTGCTACTACAGCTTCAGGAGCTTTTGCTAAGAAGCCTTGGTTAGACAATTTACCTTCCAAACGAGAAATTTCTTTTTCCATTTGGATTTTTTCCTTCGCAATACGCTCTCTTTCTTTTTCACCGTCGATCAAGTCTTTAAGTAAGAGATATACTTCCATACCATTGACAACGGTTACAGTCGCATTTTCTGGCTTTGGATCATCGGTACCAAGAATTGTTACTTTCTCAGCCCAAGCCAATGTTACAAAGTAGTCACTATGTTCTGCTACAGTTTTAGCTAATGCTTCATCTGTTGGCGCTACGATAACCTCAGCTTTTTTACCTAGAGGCACATTCATTTCAGCACGCATGTTACGAATACCTTTGATGGCATCCATCATAACTTCCATTTGACGTGCTGCACCTTCAAGATTATCGAATTTCAATGCTTCAGGCCATTTAGTAACAACGATGCTGTCCCCTTCATGTGGCAAATGTTGCCAAATATGTTCAGTTACAAACGGCATGAATGGATGCAATAATTCGAGCATGTGACGTAAGATTGTTACAAGTAAATATTGAACTGTACGACGATCACGTTCGTTGCTTTCACTATACAAACGAGGTTTCGCTAATTCAATGTACCAATCGCAGTACGTATTCCAAATGAAGTCATATACGGAACTCGCAGCTTCACCAAGTTCGAATTTATCGAGATTAGATGTTACGCTTTGTACTGTTTCATTGTATTTTTGAATAATCCATTGGTCTGCTAATGTCAAATCATCTGCTGTTGGAACGAAACTTTCATCATAATTTGTAAGGTTCATCAATACAAACTTAGATGCATTCCAAATCTTATTGGCAAAATTACGGTTAGCCTCAACACGTTCCATATAGAAGCGCATATCATTACCAGGTGTATTGCCAGTTACAAGAGTAAAGCGCAATGCATCAGCACCATATTGGTCGATAACTTCAAGTGGATTAATACCATTACCCAAAGATTTACTCATTTTACGGCCCTGACTGTCGCGAACAAGACCATGAATAAATACATGTTTAAATGGGATTTCATGTTCAAACTCAAGAGCCATAAAAATCATACGAGCAACCCAGAAAAAGATGATATCGTAACCAGTTACAAGCACACTTGTTGGATACCATTGGTTAAGTTCTGGAGTTTGCTTAGGCCAACCCATTGTAGCAAATGGCCATAAACCAGAGCTAAACCATGTATCAAGAACATCCGGATCTTGTGTAACATGACCGTGGCAATGAGGACAGTCTGTAATATCTTCACGGCTAACAATCGTTTCACCACAGTCATCACAATACCATGCAGGAATACGATGGCCCCACCACAATTGACGAGAAATAGTCCAATCACGGATATTTTCAAGCCAGTTCACATATGTTTTTGTAAAACGTTCTGGAACAAACTCTACTTCGTGGTCTTTAACAACCTTAAGAGCTGGTTCTGCCAACGGTTTCATATCTACAAACCATTGTTTAGATACCATTGGTTCAATAATTGTTTTACAACGAGAACAATGACCTACTGCATGGTCATGATCATCAATTTTTTCAAGCAGGCCTAATTCTTTAAGTTCTGCTACTACTTGTTTACGCGCTTCTTCACGTGGTAAGCCATTGAATTTACCAGCACCTTCATTCATTGTTGCATCATTGTTCATAACAACGATGGATTCCAAATTATGACGTTGACCCATTTCAAAGTCATTAGGGTCATGAGCAGGTGTAATTTTTACACAGCCTGTGCCGAAGCTAGCATCTACATATCCATCAGCAATTACAGGAATTTCTCGATTAACAAATGGCAAAATCAATGTTTTACCAATGAGATCTTTATAACGATCATCATCGGGATTTACTGCTACTGCTACATCACCAAACATTGTTTCTGGACGAGTGGTAGCAACTATAACAAAGCGATTATCTTCACCTTTTACAGGATATTTAATATGCCATAAATGGCCATGTTCGTCTTCATGTTCAACTTCTACATCAGATAAAGCGGTTGCACAACGAGGACACCAGTTGATAATTCGTTCTCCACGATAGATTAAACCTTTTTCGTAAAGTTTTACGAATACTTCCCGCACCGCATGATAGTATCCTTCATCCAAAGTAAATCGTTCACGGGTCCAGTCACAAGATGCACCAAGACTACGGATTTGTTTTACGATGGTATCGCCGTATTCTTTTTTCCATTCCCACACGCGCTCTACGAATTTCTCACGGCCTAAATCATAGCGAGATTTTCCCTCTTCTTTAGCAAGCATTTCCTCTACTTTAATTTGAGTAGCAATACCAGCGTGGTCTGTACCTGGCATCCATAACACATTATAGCCTTGCATACGTTTAAAACGGATGAGGATATCTTGTAATGTATTATCAAGGGCATGCCCCATATGCAACATACCAGTTACGTTAGGAGGGGGTAAGACGATACTAAATGGCTCTTTATTCGTGTCTACTTCTTCGTGAAAGTATCCTTGATTTTCCCAATAAGAATACCATTTGCCTTCTATTTCACCAGGATTATATGTGGTTAAATTTTCGTAGGTTTTCATCGTTCCTCCTAAAATACTCCTTAGCGCTTCATAATCTTAGCCAATACAAATAGACTTGTTTCATATAGCAATATCATAGGTAATGCAATCATCGTTTGAGAAAACATATCCGGTGTAGGTGAAATGACAGCACCTATGATAAAGGATATAAGAATAAATATTTTTCGCTTCGTTTTTAAAAAGCGTGATGTAATTAAGTTGAAATATCCCAAAATAATTAAGATCAACGGCAGTTCAAAGATAAATCCAAAAGGCAGTACAAAGGACAATACAAAGTCCATATACTGACCAATGGAAAACATCGGTTGTAATTCATCTGTGGCAAAGCCCATAAAGAACTTCACTGCTGCAGGCAATACGAGAAAATAAGAAAATACAATACCTATTCCAAATAGACTAATCGCAACTGGTAAAATCCAGTTAGATAACTGCTTTTCTCGCGCAGTCAGTGCAGGCTTAACAAATAGCCAAATCTGATGCAATACAATGGGAGCCGCTATGACGAGGCCTCCTACTACAGATACTTTCATATACGTAAAGAACGCCTCAGTAGGTCTCATATAATAGAGCTTGCCAGCTGGTTTTAGAAGTATTTCCAATAATAAGTCTACATAATAATATGAAATACAAGTTCCCACAATAACCGCTACAGCCATTATAATCAATCGTTTTCGCAGTTCTGAAAGATGTCCTACAAGAGATAATTCCCTCGCCTCGTCCATCATCTTCTGTTCCATTTCAGTATAAATCGGCTCATTTTCCTGTTCCTCAGGAACGCGTAAATTCGCCACTCTATACCGTTCTTGCTCAGCCTTTTGCTCTGCTTCACGCCGTTTTTGACGAACTACACTATCAAAAGAAGGTTTTTGCATGGGATATTCGAAATCCGGTTTTGGTTCGAACGGTTCCATATTATACCTTTCTATCAGCTAGATTTTCTACAGCCATCACAAGGAATTCCTTCCCTGAAAAATCACGCACTGCAGCGAGTGCCGCTAAAGCATCTTTACAATATTTATCAGCTACAGCTAATGTATTATCGATACCACCTTGAGCAACAACATAATCGATAATGTCTTGCTCATTACCACCATTGTTTAAGCCTTTAATATCTTCAAGCAATTTATCTTTATTACCATCGTTAACGATACTTAATAACGGATACGTCAATAGTCCTTCTCGAAGATCGTTCCCTACAGGCTTTCCTGTCGTTTCCGTTGTTTCACGATAATCCATAATATCATCTGTAATTTGAAATGCCATACCTAATGCATGACCATATTTTTTCAATTCTATGATTTCAGATTCTTGCCAATCTCCTAAGAGACCACCAAGTTCCATACAGCCTTCCATGAAGTCTGCTGTTTTCTTTTGCGTTTTTGTCATATAACGCTCTATACCTTGATCGATGCGATATACATCTTCCATTTGCATGAACTCACCTTCTACAAGGCATGTAATAATATGAGAGAAGACTTGAAGATACTTCATATTCGTCATTTCAGATACGATTTTAAATGCTTTGGCAAATAAATAATCACCACTAAGGATAGCTACCTTATTGCCTTTATGCATGTGAATGGTATCTTCACCTCGGCGAATTTCAGCTTGATCTAATACATCGTCATGGATAAGTGTTGCTAAGTGAAGCATTTCAACAGCCTCAGCAATTTTGACGCGTTGACGCTCTATAGATGTCCCTGCATTAGCAATCAATAGGCACAATTGAGCGCGCAAACGCTTACCACCTGCTGCTGATAACGGTCGAATCAGTGCATTGAAGTCCTCTACACCGGTATTAAAAGATGATGCAAGAGACTCTTCGACACGCTCTAAATCTAAAGCAATGCGTTCCATAATCTCTAATTCGTTGGTTTGACTCATGCTTCATCTCCTACCAAAATTTTATTGATTCGTTGTTGTAAAAGCTCACGTCCAGTATGCTTTAAAGAGCTATACAGAATCGGCGATGTAGCCGTTGGATATAGTTCTTTAATAATAGCCAAGTTTGCAGACTTTTCTTTAGCCGTCAATTTATCGGCCTTGGTCACTACAATTTGTAACGGAACACCGGCTTCGACGAGCCAATCAAAGGCCACCTTATCAATGGCCATTTCAGGATGGCGACCATCGATAAGTAAACACAACAACATCAATCGTTCAGAATGTAAAATATAATCGGCAATAAAGGAAGACCACAGATTGCGGTTTCCTTTATTTGTCTTTGCAAAACCATAACCAGGAAGGTCCACGAGAAACCAGTTATATCTGCGTTCCTCGGTGTCAGAAATATCCTCTTTTGATTCAATATCAAAGTAGTTTATCGTCTTAGTCTTACCTGGCTGACCACTAACGAGGGCTAACCCACGATAGTTACATAAAGAATTAATCAACGAAGACTTGCCCACATTAGAGCGTCCAAGGAAGGCGATTTCTACGGTATCCCCTTCAGGATATTGATCCGCCTTCACACAGGAAGTATTATATTTTGCAGCTATAATACGAGGCCCCTTTGGTTCTTTTCGTGTATATTGTGGTTTTGGGCCCATTGGTTTAGTGGATTTTTTCTTCTTTTGCATTACACAAGTGCCTTTGCTAATACTTCATCCATTGTCTTAACTGGCGTAATGATGAGTCCTTCTTTCACAATGTCAGGTAATTCTGCAATATCCTTTTCATTGCCTTTTGGAATCAACACCTCTTTAATACCATGAGACAAGGCTGCTAATAATTTTTCTTTTAAGCCGCCTATTGGTAATACGCGGCCACGCAATGTGATTTCACCAGTCATGGCAATATCAGAACGAACCTTGCGGTTAGTCAAAATAGATACCATAGCTAATGTCATTGTAATACCTGCTGAAGGACCATCTTTAGGGGTTGCCCCTTCTGGCAAGTGAACGTGAATATCAAGCTTTTTATAAAAATCTTCTTCAATCTTTAAAGCTTTTGCATTATGGCGAATATAACTCATAGCCGCTTGACCAGACTCTTGCATAACCTTGCCGAGACTACCAGTTAAAGCCAATTTACCGGTACCATTCATAGTTGTAGCTTCACATGGTAATACTACACCACCAACAGATGTCCAAGCTAATCCATTTACATAGCCAACTTGTGCTTTCTTTTCTCGCTCTTGGTCAACAAAGATTGGTGCGCCTAAGAATTCGTGAAGATTCTTAGTAGTGACTTTTGGTGCGTCTCCGCCTTCTTCAACTACTTTGAAAGCAATCTTACGGCAAATCTTAGCAATTGTTTTCTCTAAAGTACGAACACCTGCTTCGCGAGTATATTCGGAAATTACCTTTCTTAACACAGCATCAGATAATTTAACCTTGTAATCTTCAAGGCCATTTTTCTTAATTTGCTTAGGTGTTAAGTAACGCTTAGCAATTTCTAGTTTTTCTTCTTCCATATAGCTGGACAACTCAATAATTTCCATACGATCTAACAATGGACCAGGAATATTAGATGCTACATTAGCCGTAGTAATCCAGAAAACTTCAGAGAAGTCGAACGGTACTTCGATAAAGTGATCACTAAATGTGCTATTTTGTTCTGGATCCAATACTTCTAATAACGCTGAAGATGGATCACCTTTATAATCAGATGCTAATTTATCAATTTCATCCAATAAAAATACAGGATTCTTAGTACCTACATTTTTTAACCCCTGAATCATACGACCAGGTAAAGCACCAATATAAGTACGTCGATGTCCACGAATTTCAGCTTCATCACGAACACCACCTAAGGATGCACGGATAAACTTACGATTCATTGCTTTAGCAATAGAGGTAGCCAAAGAGGTTTTACCAACGCCTGGTGGGCCTACTAAACAAAGAATAGAGCCACTATTTTTACCAGTTAATTTACGAACCGCTAAAAATTCTAAAATGCGTTTCTTAACCTTTTCAAGGCCATAATGATCGGCCTCGAGCATAGCATGAGCGCCCTTAATATCTAAACGGTCTTCCGTTAATTCGTTCCACGGTAATGCCAATACCCAATCTAGGTAATTGCGCAAAATTGTTGCTTCCGGCATCAATTGAGGCATGCGGCTGTAACGAGAAATTTCTTTATCAATACGCGTATGTACGTCTTCACTTAGATTAAGTGCTTTTAACTTAACTCGTAGTTCTTCTGCCTCCTCCTCGGGATCCCCTTTATCACCCAACTCATCGTGGATAACGCGGATTTTTTCGCGCAAGAAATATTCCTTCTGCGCTTTTTCCATAGATTGACGCACTTGATTATTGATGGAATTTTCCAAATCAGAGATTTGTAATTCCATATTTAAAATGCCTACAATCATGTTAAGACGACGAGCCACAGATAATTCTTCAAGTAACTCTTGACGTTTCAAATTATTAATAGGCAATAGAAATGCAACTTGGTCAGCTAATTCACAAGGATTGCGTAATTCCATAACGCGCGTTACACCTTCATCAGTAACTGATTTAGCTTCTTCTGCCCATTCGCCAAATTTAGCTTGAACCAAACGACGATAAGCTTCAAGCTCTACATCGTCTTCAAATTCAGACGCCACTCGTTCATAGTCTCCTATATAATAAGGGTCCATGCTAGTAATATTCATAAGACGAATACGAGTGATGCCCTCTACAAGAACACGTACTATACCACCTGGTAAGCGCAACATTTGTTTAATTTTTACTAATGTACCCATTTGGGCTAAATCATGAACTGTTGGTGCATCTACAGCATCATCTTTTTGAGTTACGACGGCTAAAATGCGGTCCTCATTCATTGCGGCTTCCACCGCCTTAATGGATTTGTCTCGACCGATATCGAGGTGAATCACGATATTCGGGTATACTACCATGCCTCTGAGAGGTACGGTAGGGATCCCAACTTCGAGTAAATTCATACTTCCTCCAGGTATATATATTATGAAAAGAAACTCATTCCTACACAGAAATGAGTTTCTTCGAATTACGATTTCAACTGGATGTCTTGGTCTGCCTCATTTTTGAGTATAGGTTCACCTGTGCTTAATACGGATTCACGATTCACAATGCACTTAGTTACTTCCGGCATGGAAGGAACCTCAAACATTACGCGTTTCATCACCTTTTCAATGATAGCACGCAAACCACGAGCACCTGTTTTTCGCTGTAATGCTTCATCAGCGATTTCTTCTAATGCATCTTCAGTGAAAGTTAACTCTACACCATCAAGGGATAGAATTTTTTCATATTGTTTTGTTAATGCATTTTTAGGCTTTGTCAAAATTTGAATTAATGCATCTCTGTCTAATTGATCTAATGTCACCATTACAGGCAAACGTCCAATAAACTCAGGGATCAAACCAAATTTTAATAAATCTTCAGGTACAACATCTTTTAAGATAGCCGATATATTACGTTCTTCTTTACGCTGTACATCTGCACCAAAACCAAGTGTTTTCTTAGCGGTACGCTTAGTAATAACCTTGTCCATACCATCAAATGCTCCACCACAAATAAAGAGAATATTCGTAGTGTCGATTTGAAGCATTTCCTGATTAGGATGCTTTCTACCACCTTGAGGAGGAACAGAAGCAACGGTACCTTCTAAGATTTTAAGCAATGCTTGTTGTACACCTTCACCAGACACATCACGTGTAATAGAAGGATTTTCAGACTTACGAGCAATTTTATCGATTTCATCGATATAGATAATGCCACGTTCAGCCCGAGCTATATCATAATCTGCAGCTTGAATAATTTTGAGTAGGATGTTTTCTACATCTTCCCCCACATACCCAGCTTCAGTTAAGCTTGTAGCATCTGCAATAGCAAATGGTACTTCTAGCATTTTCGCTAAGGTTTGAGCCAATAGTGTTTTACCACTACCAGTAGGACCAATGAACAATACATTAGCCTTTTGTAATTCTACATCATCTACTACATTATCTGTTTGTAAGCGTTTGTAGTGATTATATACGGCCACAGCTAAAGAGATTTTAGCATCATCTTGACCAATAACATATTCGTCAAGATGAGCTTTAATTTCTCTAGGCGTTGGCAATTCTTTTAAATTGAAGTCGTCCGTCTCAACCGCACCCAACTCATCTGCAATGATGCGTTCACAAACTTCAACGCATTCGTCACAAATATACACGTTAGGACCCGCCACTAATTTGCGGACTTCTTCGCTTGTGCGTCCACAAAAACTGCAGCGCATAGTATCTTTATCTTTTGCCAAGGGGCGCCTCCATTACTTGCTTTCTACAGGTTCTCTTGTGAGTACCTCATCGATTAAGCCGTATTCAACGGCATCCTGAGCACTCATGAAGTTATCGCGATCTGTATCGCGAGCTACTACTTCAATATCTTGTCCACTGCGAGAAGCTAAGATACCATTTAACTCTTCACGCATGCGAAGAATCTCACGGGCATGGATTTCAATTTCAGATGCTTGCCCTTGCACACCGCCTAATGGTTGGTGAATCATGATGCGCGCATGAGGCAACGCATATCGTTTACCTTTAGTGCCAGCTGTTAAAAGCACAGCACCCATGCTCGCTGCAGAGCCTACACAAATAGTAGACACATCTGGTTTGATATATTGCATCGTATCATAAATAGCCATGCCGGCAGTTACAACACCGCCAGGGCTATTGATGTACAAATGGATATCCTTATCAGGATCCTCTGCTTCTAGGAATAACATTTGCGCAATAACCGCATTTGCCACATTATCATCGATGGGGCCACCAAGGAAAATAATGCGATCCTTTAACAAGCGAGAGTAAATATCATAGGAACGCTCTCCGCGTTCACCTTGTTCAACTACGATTGGTACATACATATAATCACCTTTTCATGTACCTAGTTGAGCAAACTATTATTCAGCCGCTTCAGCGCCTTTTGCATTATCAATAATGAATCGAGCTGCTTTTTTGCGAGCTACAGAGCCTGCCAACATAGCTACACGACCTTCTTTTGCAATAATATCCCAAACTTCTTTAGGATCTGCCCCAAAGTTTTGAGCCATAATGAAGATTTCACGGTTCATATCATCTGGAGTTACTTCGATACCTTCAGCAGTTGCAATAGCATCCAATACTAAATCAGCGCGTACGTTTTCAGCTGCGGAATCTTTGTATTCAGAGCGTAAATCTTCGATAGTTTTATTGGAGAATTTCAAGTAGTCATCAAGTTTCAAGCCACGGCCTTCCATATTCATAGCCAATTCTTGAATCATTTGTTCTACGCGATCTTTAATCATTACTTCTGGGATTTCTACAGTTGCATTTTTAACAGCTGTTTGAATCAAGTCAGCATTGTAAGTATCGATTGCACGACGGGAAGCTTCTTCCTCCATTTTAGTGCGAAGATCTTTTTTCAATTCTTCAATAGTTTCGTAAGAGCTTGCTTCTTTTGCAAATTCATCATTCAATTCAGGCAATTCTTTACGTTTAATATCATGGATATGAGTTTTGAATTCTGCTTCTTTACCAGCAAGTTCTGCTACGAAGTAGTCTTCAGGGAATGTTACTTTTACAGTTACATCATCACCAGCTTTAGCGCCAATTAATTGATCTTCGAAGCCAGGAATGAAGCTACCAGAACCGATTTGTAATGGGTAGGATTTACCTTCACCACCATCAAAAGGTTTACCATCAACGGAACCAGCAAAGTCGATTACTGCGAAGTCATCTTTTTGAATTGTAGCGCCTTCTTCAGCAACAACCATTTTTGCTTGTTGTTCACGAATATTGTTCAACTGTTCTTCGATTTGTTCATCAGATACTGTAGCATCTTGTTTTTCTGCTTCTAAGCCTTTGTAATCGCCAAGTTTAACTTCAGGGCGTTTAGTTACAGTAGCTTTGAAAATCAAATCTTTGCCTTCTTCGAATTGTTCTCGTTCGATTTCAGGTTCAGATACAGGCACGATATCATTTTCACGAAGTGCAGCACTATAGTTTTGGCTAGCCAATACTTCAAATGCTTCTTCCAAGATAGCTTCTTTGCCGAAGTTCATTTCCAAAATACGGCGAGGCGCATGTCCTTTACGGAAGCCAGGGATGTTCACTTGACCTGCAATGCGTTTTACAGCTTGTTTAATGCCCTTATCTACTTCTGCTGCAGGTACTTCAATAGTTAACGTTACTACGTGTTGATCAACAGGATTTACAGTTGCTTTCATTTAAAATATGTCCTCCTCGAAGGGCAATATGCCCAAATTTCTGTAGTATATTATGCACTCCTAATAATAACATAAATGCAAGGTCAATGCAATTCTTCTCAATATACACTAAAAGACCACCCCAAAATGGGTGGTCTTTACATATTTTACATAATTATGCTAATTAGTTATCTTTAGCAATCAATTTGATAATGTCACGACGAGACAAAATCCCGATCAAACGATACTCTTTATCTACAACTGGCACATTTTTCAAATGTTGATCAAGCATAACAGATACAATTTCTTCTACATCTTTATCCGGTGTGGTTGTAATTACTTCATCAGTCATCAACTCATGAACGTGAGATGCCAATAATTTTTTGAATTGAGCATTGTATTCGCCAATGCCATTGTAATAGATGCTAGCGCCTAATACATTAACATAATGAGGCACATGAGGACGTACTTTTTTATATAGTAAATCACCTTCAGAGATAATACCTAACAACTTATTATCATCATCCACTACGGACACAGCTGTTAAATTATATTTAACCAACAAATCAGCTACATCAGAAATCGGCGCATCTTTGCCAACAGTAACAGGGTATTTATTCATTACTTCTTGGATTTTCATAGTGAATTCCTCCTTACAAATACATCTTGCTTTATTATACTATTCGCCACAGTATAATAAAACTCCTTTTTTCTGAAAGTATTATACAAATAATTTTTAAATCTACTTCTTCTACCAATGATAAGGTTCATTGCGATTAATTTTTGATGCTCGATATATTTGCTCTACGAGTAACAATCGAACCATTTGATGTGTAAAAGTCATAGGGCTAAAGGATAATTTATAATTTGCAGTCTGACGTAATGTATCACTCACCCCAAAGGCACCACCAATAATGAAGGCCATATCGCTCACACCATCCACCTCAAGTTTAGATACCGTCTTAGCGAGTTCTTCAGAGGACATCGTTTTGCCATACACATCAAGTAATACGGTATACGCATTTTTAGGAACCGCTTTTAATAAACGGTCTCCTTCTTCGGCAACAACTTGTTTGCGATCCGCATCACTCGGCTTATCTCCAATTTTACTTTCATTCAGCTCTGTAATTGTAATACCACCATAGGGACGCATACGTTTCACAAACTCTGCTACACCCTCACGTAAATAAGCATCCTTCAATTTACCAATACAGACTATATAAAATCTCATTTTTACCTCTTCACAGATTGGATGGACACGATTTCATTAGGTTGACCATGTTGCAGCTTCATTTCAGGTCCAATACGAACACCACCATCCACAAGCATTTTACCAATGGTTTGAGTAACAAGGACAGCGTTATTATTATTTTCAGATCGATGAGCCAATATAACTTGCATAAAATTAGGACGCTTCATCATGAGTAGAGCTTGTGCAGCCATTTCATTACTCAAATGACCTTCATCACTAGCCACACGTTGTTTTAAAAACGGCTGATAGGGTCCGAAACGCAACATATGCGGATCATAATTTGCCTCTAGCACTAACAGCGTCGTATCATCAAGCCTGCGTAAAATATCATCTGAAATCACACCTGTATCAGTAACAACAGTTGCCTTATCGTTCCCAGCAAACACATTTATTCCAATTGGATCAGCCGCATCATGACTTACCGAAAACGGCTCTACGGTGAGACCGCCCAACGTTAAACTGCCCTTTGTAAGCTCAATCAATCGATTCTTCGGTACGATTAACTTATCTTGAATTTCACGCCATGTGCCCTGCTTCGTATACACAGGAAGATCAAATCGTTTTAGTAATTGTTGTAGTCCCGCAATATGATCACTATGTTCATGACTGACGAATATGCCCTCCACCTGAGCCATGTCTATATGCAATTCTTTTAACCCATTGACAATGCGCCGGCAACTAATGCCTACATCATGCAATATGACAGAGTTCCCTTTTTTTATTACTGTACAATTGCCCTTGCTACCACTGGCAAGGACATGGACCTCCAACGGTGATGATTCACTCATCAAAACACTCCATATACTTAATCATAAATCTATTATTTCTGTAAAAGTCAATAGCTTAGTTATTTAGTTAAACATTGTATTAACTCATTTAAATTCAAGCTATTATTACGTTCTTTCAGATAATTTAGTCAAACGCTCTACAAAGTACGACATATTAGCCTCAATATCTGGTCCTCGACGGAACATGTCACCGCCAACGAGGAACATAGTATCATTTCCGTACAGCTCAACGAGTTCATTAAGACGAGCATCTGTAACACCACCACCCGGTGCCGGGCAAGCTGCTTTCATCAAGCCCATTGGTCGTTTAATGTAAGAGGAAATTCTCTTGCATTGTTCCTCTGTAAAAGTAAAGCGTCCACCATAAGATACGAAAATTGACATATCAGCCCCAAAGATACGAGGTAATAAACCTAGTTGTAAATAGTCAGCTACTCCAGATACACCAGGGCTTACAAATCCACCAGAATAAGCTGGATGATGAATAATGGGCAATCGTAAGTTTTCATCAGTAGCTAATTTGTGTAACCAACCGAAACCAACGAGACCTGCAGCCACCATGAGAGCTGTAGCACCAGCCTCTTTGGCAAAATAAGCGCGTTCTAACACATCTGTACCATCACCTGATACGTTTGCAGCATATAAAGTATGTGTACCATGTACAGCATTCATTTCCTGTACCATAGCAGCACATCGTTTTACACGATCTTTATATTGAGAGAAGGACTGATTAGAAATACCATGATCATCCTTTATGACATCTGCACCACCACGTGTGTAAGCGCCACACATACGAGCCAATTCTACATTCGGTGTGCCCATCGGCTTTACAACGGCTTGAATCATTGGACGCGTCGGGGTTTCCACTAATCGACGAATTCCTTGTAAGCCAAATTGTGGTCCCTTAAACACATCGTAAAGTGTTGGACATAGTTCAATATCTACTACCCAAATATGTGGCTGTAACGAAGAATTGCCAAAGACAACATTTAAAAATTGTGTTGCTTCTAAAGCTGTAGTATCTACGTGATATGAAATACGAGCCAAATAGTAACGAGAGGTATCAATTACAGCATTTGACATCACACCTACATTGATATATGGAGAATCTTCCACCATAGGTTCAAGAGATTCTAGTCGACCAGTAATAGTTTCTTTAATGTATGGATCCATTACAAACTCATAGGGAAATTCTATGGTTTGTTCTACTTGAACCGCCCAAGCAATTGATTTTGCTTCTTCATATGTACTCGCTTCTATTCTATATGTAACTATAAATCGCTCGTCTTTCATAATGCGTCTCCTTTGCAATAATATTATTTAATTATATACCAAAGTAGTATACGATTCCATAAAAAAAGGCCTCACTCCAAATTAGAGTGAGGTCTTATTAACAAACGAAAACATATATATTGATGTTTTACCTATACTAACAAGGTTTCTACTGTGAGAGACAATACATATAATCGTATGAGAGTAAACTCGTCTAACTATATCTTATTGGTAGAAATGTTTAGGATAACCTTTGAATCGTGTAAAGTGACGATATTTACGAGTCGCACGATTAGGTTCGTTAACAGTTTTATAACCAAAACCATTAAACATTACATTTAAAATAACAGCGACTATACTACCAGCTGTGATACCAGACTTCAAAAGAATTTGAGCCCATGCTGGAAAGTGTGTATAGAATTGAGGTGCTGCAAGAGGAATCATGGATACCCCAATACTAATGGCAACTAGCATCAGGTTATAGTTACCATCGAAACTAACTTTACCAAGAGAACGAATCCCACTGGCGATAATCATGCCGAACATAGCTATCCCGGCACCGCCTAATACAGCATTTGGAATACAAGCTACGATAGCGGCTAATTTAGGGAAAAGGCCTAATAAAATTAAAATTACACCAGATGCTGCTACAACGAAACGACTCTTAACACGTGTTACAGCAATAAGACCTACGTTTTGAGCAAATGCTGTATACGGAAAACTATTAAGGATACCACCAATAATAGTGGATAAGCCATCCGCACGAAGTACCGCAGCCAACTCTTTTTGACCAATAGGTTTATCTACGATTTCTCCAACTGCAATACTATCACCAGTTGTTTCTACCATAACTACGAGCATTACAATAATCATAGATACAATAGAAGCAAAGTCAAAGGTTGGAAGACCAAAATAGAATGGTGTCACAACAGAAATCCATTGAGAACGCCCTACTTCTGAAAAATCTGTAATACCAACAATCATAGCTAAGGCTGTACCGAGAATAAGCCCAACTAAGATTGCCAAATTACCAAGGAAACCTTTACCAAATCGATAAGTTAATACAACGAGAACAAATGTAGCTACACCAAGAGCTATGTATAGTGGATCGCCAAAGTTTTTATTGCCTACGCCACCACCCATCCAGTTAACAGCTACTGGCATCAAGTTGATACCAATAATAGTAATGATAGTACCTGTTACTACAGGTGGGAATAGCCGAATCAAACGACTGAAGAACGGTGCCACAAGGAATGTAAAGAGACCAGCTACGATAATCGCACCGTAAATGGTAGTAATATCATGCTGCTGACCAATCAGAATCATTGGACCTACAGAAGCAAATGTTACACCTTGAATAAGAGGAATGCGACCACCGACAGGTCCAAAACCTAATGTTTGAATCAATGTAGCTACACCACATGTAAATAAGTCAGCTGTAATCAAACGAATTAAATCTTCAATTGGCAAATGCATAGCTTGTGCAATAATAATTGGTACAGCTACTGCCCCAGCATACATAGCCAGAACGTGCTGTAAACCATAAGCGAATAACTGCGGGATTGGCAGCATACCATCTACATGGTCGACACCAGATGCACCTTTACTCATAAGAATCACCTCATATCTTACGTTTTAGTTACTAGTTAAACAATATAGTCATACTATCGTACATGATAGAGTTTAGAAATCTCATCGACTTCACGTGGGAACCTTGATGGCTAGTGGCAAAAGCCCCTACCATTAAGCAAATATTCTATTTTTTATAACCTGTATGTTTAATCGGCAAGGACCTACGTGGTTCCCCGTCGATACGACGATACGCATTTGCAATAGCCGGTGCAATCGGAATGCTAGAGATTTCGCCAATACCTTTAGCACCGTATGCATATTGTTCTGGTGTCCCTTTTTCGATGAGACTTACATGAATTGGAGGACATTGGGTAGCTCTAAGAAGTCCTAGCGTACCGTATTTAGATGTTACATACCCTTCTTTATAAGGGAAGTCTTCTGTAACGGCATACCCCATACCCATAATGGCACCACCTTCGGCCTGACCTGTACATGATTGAGGGTTCACTACACGACCTACATCGTATGCTACATGTAAATTAGCAACCTTATTGTCTTCACCAATTGTTGCTACACATGCACCATAACCATAGGCAACGTGATTTTTTGGATGCGATTTATCAGAATTAAATGGATCTGTTTCACCGAGAAACTCTTCATAAATCTCTACGCCATTCAGTTCTTCTAATGTTTTAGTATCTAACATTTCTTTTAAGCGAAGACTTGCTTTACGCGTTGCTTCACCGGTAAAGAGCGTTTGGCGAGATGCAGTAGTTGTACCAGAATCTGGTGTACGCACTGTATCAGGACGTTCTACAAATACTTTATCCGCCGTTAAGCCTGTTGTTTCACAAAGTACTTGTGTTGCCATAGTAGCCATGCCTTGACCAATACAAGCGGCACCCGTACGAATACGAACTTTACCATCACGTACTTCTAAGATAACGCGACCCGTATCAGGTAGTCCTACACCAATACCACTATTTTTCAAACATACCGCAAGACCAGTACGATCAGAGGCATAATATGCATCTTTTACAGCTTCCAAACATTCTACTAAAGCGGTTTCTTTGGAACAAATTTGGCCGTTTGGTAATGAGTCACCAGGGCGTACAACATTTTTATAGCGAAATTCCCAAGGATCCATGCCTACCAACGCAGCTAATTCATCAATATTTTGCTCTTGACCAAAGATAGTTTGTGTTACGCCAAACCCACGGAATGCACCACCAGGAACAGTATTTGTATAAACACATACACCATCAAAGGCAAAATTATCAAAGTGATAAGGGCCACAAGAATGAGTACCAGCACGTTGAAGTACAGGACCACCTAAAGATGCATACGCGCCACAATTAGAAACGATATTTACCTTACTTGCTACCAGATTACCTTCCGCATCACAAGCTGTTGTAATATCCATTTCCATCGCATGACGTTTAGTATGGATATTAAGACTTTCTTGACGAGAGAATAGAACCTTAGTTGGTTTACCTGTAAGCCAAGCTACGAGAGATGCATGATGTTGTACGGTCATATCTTCTTTACCACCAAAGCCACCACCTACGAGCATACTGTGAACCTTTACAGCCTCATTCGGAATACCAAGCATACGAGCAACTTCACGACGATCATCATAAACATTTTGGCTACCTGAATACAGATGAATTTCATCTCCCTCACGATATGCAACGGCACATTCTGGTTCCATAAATGCATGGTCGGTTTGAGGTGTAGAATAATGATTTGTTACTACAAAAGCAGCCTCTGCAATAGCCTTATCTACATCGCCACGAGATAATGTTTGACGAGATAATACATTTCCGTCTGGATGTAACTGAGGAGCATCTGGTTTTAGTGCTTCCAATGGATCTAGTACGGGTTCTAATTCAGTATAATCAACTTCAACTAGAGCCAATACTTCGTCTAAATATTTCTTTTCTGTAGTTGCAACAAGTGCAACTGCATCGCCTACATAACGTGTAATATCACCTTCTGCGATAAGTACATCCCAATCCGGCACTAAATGACCAGTTTTATTGAATGGTACATCAGCAGCAGTCAAAGCAGTTACACAGGCTGGGTGTTCAAGAGCTTTAGACACATCAACGCGATCCACTCTAGCCCGTGGATATTTAGAACGCAATGCTTTAGCGTAAATCATACCATCCATATGAATATCATCGGCATATTTTCCCGTACCTAAAGCTTTTTCCTCCGCATCGACACGATGTAAACGAGCGCCTACAGCAGCATTAGTATCCTTTTCCGGAACAGGTAAATTCTCACGAATCATTTTTGCTGCTAGCATAATGCCTTCTTCAATTTTCACATAACCTGTACAACGACAAATATTACCTAAAATAGCTTTTTTAACATCGTCAGGTATAGGGTCATTATTTTCATCAATTAGGACCTTTGCACTAATAATCATACCTGGTATACAGAAGCCACATTGCACCGCTCCACATTCACCAAAAGCATAGGTGTATACAGCTTTTTCCCTATCAGTTAAGCCCTCAATCGTTACAATTGATTTGCCATCTAATTGGGATAATTTACTAACACAAGCTTTTGCCTTTTTCCCGTCTATAATTACTGTACACGTACCACAAGCACCAGCACTACAACCTTCTTTGGTGCCTGTCAGCTTCAAATCAGCTCTCAAGAAATCAATTAAGCGCTGATCCTCTTGAGCCTCATAATAGGTGCCATTCACTTGAAAGCGGTACATATATAGTCCTCCTTTCATTAAGGAATACATTCACCAAGATATGATTCTATTAAAGATCCATCTTGTACCACATGGTGACCTCTGAGGATTACATCACGAACCATACCGGTTACAGATAGTCCCTCATACGGTATATAGTCAGCCTTTGTATGGGCAGACTCTATTGAAAGAATGTGTTTTACATTCTTATCTACGATTGTAATATCTCCATCACTACCTACAGCTAATGTACCCTTCTTAGGATACATGCCATATAGTTTTGCTGGGTTTTCACTTACTAATTTCATAAAATCTACGGCACTCATATTGCATTGGTTTACCAATACATCATAAGCAACGATGCCCCGTTCCTCAGCACCTGGAATGCCACCAGGAATACGAGTAAAGTCATGACGACTTTTTAATTTTTGCCCTTCAAAATTGAAGCTACAATGGTCGGAGCCAATAGTTTGGAAAGTACCATTTACTAAAGCGTCCTTCAGTGTCATTTGATCTACTTCAGTTCTAAGAGGTGGACTCATCACGTATTTAGCCCCTTCATAATCAGGTAAACTATATCGTGATTCATCAAGTACCAAATACTGTGGACATGTTTCACAAGTCACTGCATGCCCTAGTGCACGTTCTCGAAGGATTTCTTCTACCCCTTCCTTAGAGCTTACATGCACAACATGTACTGGATAATCTAGAGAAGCGCCGATTGTACTAAATCGTTTAATCGATTCCGATTCAATCATAGCAGGTCTTGTAAGTGGGTGATTACTTATATCTAAGTCACCGCACTTACGCTTATCAGCTACGAGTGCATCGATGAGGTCCCCATTTTCACAGTGAGCCCCTACAAGTGCGCCTGTTGGTTTTATAGCTTCAATAGCGTCATAAATTTCTCGGTCCGTTAAACGGAACCCATAAGCTAAATATACCTTAAAGGATGATACACCAGCTTTAACCACTTTCGGTATTTCACTGGCCACCGTATCATTCATTTCTACAAGCTCCATATGGAATTTGTAGTCACAGGAGCAATGCCCTGCAGCACGCTCCTTATGAACCTCTAAGCCTTTACAAAGGGAGCCCTCCTCAGGAGAAGCAAAATTGATAATTGAAGTAGTCCCACCAAGGATAGCGGCCTTCGTACCACTATCAAAATCATCCGCAGTCGATGCTAAAGCATTGGTCATTTGGAAGTGCGTATGAGGATCTATAAATCCTGGGAACACATAGCAACCTTTTGCATCAATTACTTTAGCCCCTTCTGGAACAGGAACGTGTTCATCAATGGCGACAATTTTGTCGCCATCGATAAGTAAATCTCCGGTAAGGATTCGATCATTTAAGACCAAGTCCCCTTGTTGTATGATAATCATGATACATAGTACACATGCTCTTTACAGAAGGCATGTACAACTCCTTTCAATTCTTCAGGTAATGCATCAATGTCACATACGGCTTCTTCACCTTTAAAGCGATAACCACAGCTAGTGCCTTTGATGTAGAAACCATCATTTGTACTATCTGCTAAAGCTTCAGCATTGTGGAAGAATGTAATGCGATCCTTGTATGGTTGACAAGGTTCTACGCAATGACATGCACAGTTACCACACTCATTACAGCTTTGATCAACATGGACGATCAATTTAGCATCATTTACAGTAACGACTTCATTACATCTATTAGGACATACGCGAACACAAGCGCCACAAACTACGCGGCAGTGGTAGTCAGAGCTACGTGTACCAGGGAAGGATGGCATTGCTTCACGTTTTTTCTTCATAACATCGCTCTTCTTGAAAATTTTGTTCTCAGCGATATCTTTAGCAAGTTCAGCGATAAGTTCTTTATGAACTTTTAAAGCAGCTTTGTAATCAGTAGATTCTACTTCGTCTGCTAAACCTTTGAAAGTATTGTAACCTTCGCCTTGCAGAAGAATTGTACATACTGTTACAGGCCAGATACCACAATCAAAGATAGCTTTGATGTTTTGTTTTACAGCACCGCCGCTGTAAGACATTGGTAAACGTTCGCCGAATTGAGCACTTAGGAGCTCAGCTACACCAATTGTTACAGGTAATAAGGATTTACCAGACATGTACATTTGCTCGCCTGGCAATTCATTGTTGTGAATTTGTACAGGGAATGTATTTGTCAATTTAACGCCAAAAATCTTGTTATGTTTTTCACCAAGAGCGATAAGCCGTTCTAACATTGGAACAGCTTTGTCAAATTGAAGGTCAACTTCAAACTGGTGATCTTCAAAGTCAATGTACTCAAAGCCAGCGTTATCCAATAATTCTCTAATGCGTTTTGGACCTAACAATGTAGGGTTGCATTTTAAGTATAGGTGAAGACCTTTTTCACTGATAAGGTAAGAACAAATAGATTCGATTTCTTCTGCTGGACAACCGTGCATTGTGGACAATGTGATTGCTTGACAAAGTTCATCACCAATGGAGTTGATGAAATCAGCATCGATATGTTCAAATTCATCTACGTGGTCAAGGCACCATTGTTTGCAAGTATCCCACATTGGAGATTGAGATGCACTGCGCATTGTGTTGATGAATTTATCAACCATAGGGCTCTTGATACCAGCCAAGTTGTAGCCAACACTCATGATGAATAAGAATCCATCTGGATCGCCTAAGCCTAATTCTTTAGAGATTAATTTTAATGCGAACCAAGCTTTAATGTATTCATCAGCAGCTTCATCACAGCTATATTCAGAAGACCATTCTACATTATATGCTTCATCTACAGAGTAGATACAAGGTCTAGGAATACCTAGTTCTTCACCGTACATGATTTGTACGGTTTTTAATTCAATGCAACGAGCACCCGCTACATAGGATGCCACAATATTTTGTGCCAACTGTGTATTAGGGCCAGCTGCTGGACCTACAGGATTTTCAATGAATTTACCAAAGATAGATAAGCGTTGATCATGATTCGTACGATGAATTTTATTTACATTGTAAATACGATTGTACATCTTGTACTCAGTCATAATGTGGTTCATCAAATTTCCGAAACTTACCGGATACATAATGTCACTCATAATGTCACACTCCTTTAAAGCGCTTGCGTTATGGGTTTAGTCGTTTCCATAAACCTTTAGATATTGCTAAAACTTCGTCCATTACTTCAGCTTTATCAATGCCTTGTAATTTACGATCAATCATGCGTGGTACACCATCACTAATAGTTGTTACCACATACATACCATTAGCACCGAATAGTAAGTGACCATTGATGTTGTTTTCATCAAGTGGTGTTGGTGCTGCGTAATCAAGAACAATTACGTCAGCTGCAGCACCTTTTTTAAGGATGCCTACCGTAGTATCGAAGAATTCATTAGCCATTTTGCGGTTGTTTTCAAATAGCATATAAGGTACTTCTCCCCAGCCTACATATGGTTTATGTTGCTCATGTTTCACGAGACAATTCGCTACTTTATAAGATTCGAGCATATCATTTGTATAACCATCTGTACCAAGACCAACAGTGATTCCTGCATCTAATAGTTTCAAGATATCTGTCGTGCCTACTGCATTACCCATGTTACTTTCTGGGTTATGTACGACCTTAGCTTGAGATTTTTTCAATAATGCCACATCTTCGTCAGTTACGTGTACACAGTGACCAGCGATGCTCTTAGGGCCTAAAATACCTGCCTCTACGAGACGTCTAACAGGTGTCATGCCATACTTTTCTTTACTATCTGCCACATCTTCAGGACCTTCTGCAACATGAACATGATATCCCAACTGATCCTCATTATGAGCTTTCACATAATCTAATGTTTCCGTGCTCAATGTGAAAGATGCATGCAAGCCCATCATCGCCGCCAGTCTGGATGGATCTTGTTTTGCTTCTTTACCAAAACGTACGTTTTCTGCAACAGCGGCTTTCATTTGGTCTACGCCATTGCGGTCGGATACTTCATAGCATAAACATGAGCGAACGCCGAATTGTTTAGCTACATCTGCAATGATGGATAAGCTGTTAGGAACTTCACCATAACTTGCATGGTGGTCAAAAATAGTAGTTACACCATTTTCGATACAGCCTAAATACGTAAGTAATGCACTTGCTTTTACATCTGGAGCCGTCAATTTATTATCTAAGTAGAACCAAAGTCCTTCCAAGATTTCACCGAAGTTAGTCGGTGCTGGACCTGGCAACGATAAGCCTCGTGCAAGAGCGGAGTAAATATGATGATGTGCATTAATGAAACCTGGCATAATCAAGCCACCATGAGCATCAATAATTTCTGCGTTTGCATAAGCTTTGCATAATTCATCATATTTACCAATATCAACAATTTGAGTCCCGTCGATAGCAACAGCACCATCATAAATGATAGGTCTATCAGCGTCGCGAGTAATAACAGTACCTTTTCCTAATATAATCATGTGGGCACCTCCTCAACGATTCGTTGAAATGCATACTTATAAACTTATATATTATTATAATACGATACGTGTGCCTGTTTTTCCTGCTATACCATCTTTAGATTTCTCTAATAATGTGATAATTGAGACACGGCCTTTTTTGGATTCTGCAAATGCTATAGCGGCTTCTACCTTTGGTTTCATCGAGCCTTCTGCAAACTCACCAGCTGATACATATTCTTTAGCTTGTGTAACGGTTATTTCATCAAGCCATTTTTCATTTTCTTTACCAAAGTTAATGGCAACCTTTTCAACAGCTGTTAAAATAACGAGAACATCAGCATCAATTTCTTGGGCCAATAAACTACTAGTCCAGTCTTTATCGATAACAGCAGCTGCACCATGAAGTTCATTGCCTTCTTTAGTTACTGGGATACCTCCCCCGCCACAAGCAACAATTAATTGTTTACCTACTAAACCTTTAATTGCTTCTAGTTCAATGATTTCTTTTGGTGCTGGAGATGCCACCACACGACGATAACCACGACCCGCATCTTCTTTTACCACATAATCGTAATTCTTTTCTGCGTATTCAGCTTCTTCCTGAGTCATAAAATGACCAATTGGTTTTGTAGGATTTTGAAAAGCTGGGTCATTTTGATCAACAAGTACTTGTGTAACCATAGTCATTGTTGGCAAATCTTTAATACCACGATTTAAGAGCTCTTCGTGAAGAGCATTTTGTAAGTCATAACCAATATAAGCTTGGCTCATTGCTACACATACAGATAATGGAGTGTTTGGTTGACCTTCTACTTCACGAGTCAATGCAGCCATCGCATTGTTGATCATACCAATTTGAGGTCCATTACCATGTGTTACCACTACGTCACAATCAGCTTCTACTAAATCAATGATTGTTTTAGCTGTACTTTTTACTGCAATTTTCTGTTCTGGTAAGGAATTGCCTAATGCATTCCCCCCTAGTGCTACTACAACTCTCTTTTTCATGTTATGCCTCATAACAAACTATTAAGAATAAAAGGAGCCATCAATACGGATGGCCCCTAAACTTTACTTTACGGTTGAACTCGTTCGGTTCCCTTCCGTTCTAATTCTTTTAAGGTTTCTACAGGATTTTTAAATTTGCTAAGGAAAATCATAGCTGCAATAACATATGGTTTGTAGCTTGCTTCCTTATAAAGAGGTATGCGGTAGCGATCAAATACTGTTGCATCTACTTCGCCTTCTTCACAACTTACACCTGTAATATCTGCTGGTAAGCAATGTAAGTAAAGAGCTTTGCCGTCCTTTGTGAGACTCATCATCTCTTCCGTACATGCCCAATCTTTATGTTTACCATTTTCTTCAAGAAGCACTTTTTCTAAGGCTTTAATACCTTCATGATCATTTTCACCATACAGTTTTGTACGTTTTTCCATTGCACCGAATGGAGCCCAACTCTTAGGATATACGATGTCTGCATCTTTGAAAGCATCTTTCATGTCGTTAGTTCTACGGAATGAACCGCCACTAGCTTCAGCTTGTTTCTTAGCGATTTCTTCAACTTCCGGCATTACTTCATACCCTTCTGGATGGGCTAATACAACTTCCATACCTAAACGAGTGAATAAACCAATAGCACCTTGAGGTACGGATAAAGGTTTACCATAGGATGGAGAATACGCCCACGTCATAGCAATCTTTTTACCTTTAAGATTTTCTACACCGCCAAATTCTTTGATGATATGAGCTGTATCAGCCATGATTTGTGTAGGATGGTCGATATCACATTGTAGATTTACAAGTGTTGGGCGTTGCTCTAATACACCATCTTCATGACCTTCTTTAACTGCATCGGAAACTTGATGCATATAAGCATTGCCTTTACCGATATACATATCATCACGAATACCGATAACATCTGCCATAAAGGAAATCATATTAGCTGTTTCACGAACTGTTTCACCATGAGCGATTTGAGATTTGCCTTCGTCTAAATCTTGAACTTCAAGACCTAGCAAATTACAAGCGGAAGCAAAGGAGAAGCGTGTTCTTGTAGAGTTATCACGGAATAAAGAAATGCCAAGACCGCTGTCAAATACTTTAGTAGAGATATTGCGTTCTCTAAGAGCACGTAATGCATCAGCTACTGCCCATACACCTTGCAATTCATCATCAGATTTTTCCCAAGTTAAGAAGAAATCTTCACCGTACATTTTACTAACGTCTAGTTTTTGTAAAGTTTCAATACTTTTATTGAAGTCTGTCATCTGTAAGTCCTCTCTTTCAATTCCCTAAAGGGCTACTTAGGATCTAACTTTATACGATGCCTCATCAAATAGTGAGGCACTATATGAAATTCTAAATATCAACTATTTTCCAGTTATTCCGTTTATATTAAATCTAATTCAATGTATGTGATATTAATTTTTGCAATATACGGATGGTAATAATGCATATACAGCAGCACATGTTACAAGATCTTGTTTCCATGTAATTTCGTTAGGTGCATGTGCTTGTGCTTCTGCACCAGGACCGAAGCCAATGCATGGAATGCCATTACGGCCCATGATAGATACACCATTTGTAGAGAATGTCCATTTATCAGTTAATGGGCGAGCTTTACGCATTTCAACTGTATCTTCTGCACCAATACGTTCGTTGCCATATAAGCTAGTGTATGCTTCTTCCAAAGCTTCTGTTACTTTATGATCTTTAGGAATTACCCATGTTGGGAAGTAGCATTCGATTGGATAGGTTAAACCAGTCCAAGATGGACGAGCATATTCATACATGGATACTTTCGCACCATATTCTTTAACATGTGGTAACGCTTCGATTTCTGCCAAGCAACTTTGCCAAGTTTCACCAGCAGTCATACGACGATCCAAGGAAATAGCACAGGAGTCAGCTACTGCACAACGGCTTGGAGAAGTATAGAAAATTTGGGAAGTAGTTACTGTACCGCGACCTAAGAAGCGAGCTTCTTCGTAATGGTCAGGGTTAAATTTAGGGTCAAGCATTTTAACAAGGCCCTTAATTTTTGTGCTTTCATCAGCAGAGTTAGCATTTAATTCACGGATGTCTTGAAGTATATCTGCCATTTTATAAATTGCGTTATCACCGCGTTCAGGAGCAGAACCATGGCAAGATACGCCTTGTACGTCTACGCGGATTTCCATGCGACCACGTTGACCGCGGTAGATACCGCCATCAGTTGGCTCAGTGGATACTACGAATTCAGGACGGATATTGCGTTCTTTAATCATGTATTCCCAGCAAAGACCATCGCAATCTTCCTCTTGAACTGTACCTACAACAAGTACACGATATTTATCACTTAGAAGTCCTAAGTCTTTCATAATTTTAGCGCCGTATACAGCGGATACAATACCACCCAATTGGTCAGATACGCCACGGCCACCAATTTTAGTTTCATCTTCGAAACCATCATATGGATCAAAATCCCAATTGTCACGATTGCCAATACCAACTGTATCAATATGTCCATCAAAGGCAATGAGAGTTTTCCCTGTACCCATATATCCGAGAATATTCCCCATAGGATCTACTTCAACTTCATCAAATCCTAGGTCTTTCATTTCTTGTTCTATACGTTTTACATGATCTTTTTCTTCAGCACTTTCACCTGGAAATGCTACGATCTCACGTAAAAATTTTGTCATCGCTGGGCCATAAGTTGCCGCTGCTTGTTTAATTGCTTGTAAATCCATAATTAATGCCTCCTAACGATCTTCACCATACCACATAATGTTTTTATATCTTTCAGGATCCGTATCACCTTCAGTGGAGAAACAGAGTACCTTTGAAGACGCATCTAGTTCTAACTCTTTCCGTAAATCTTCATATTCCGGCATCATCATAATTGCCATTACAAGACCTAATGGAACTGCACCAGACTCACCAGTAGTAATTGGAGTATCGCCTTTAATTGGTGCACCACCAACGCGCATGCCTAAACGTGCCACCCAGTCAGGCGCAGAAACGAATACATCTGCATGATTTCTTAAAATATCCCAAGAAACCGTGTTCGGTTCACCACAAGCTAAACCTGCCATAATTGTTTCTAAATCACCTTCTACGATACGAGGTTTACCATCATCAGCTACAGCGCCTTTGTATAAACAAGCTGCTGCTGCCGCTTCTACAACAACTAATTTAGGTTTTTTAGCCACATTGCGGTATAGATTAGTGAAGTAACCCACTACAGAACCGGCAAGGGAGCCTACACCAGCTTGTACAAATACATGTGTAGGAACTTTACAATTATCAGCTTCTAATTGATTTGCTGTTTCCATAGCCATTGTGCCATAGCCTTGCATAATCCAGTTTGGAATTTCTTCATAACCCTCCCATGCAGTATCTTGAACTACAACACCGTTAGGAACTTCTTTAGACTTTTTAGTTGCTAAGCGTACACACTCATCGTAGTTGAAGTCTTCGATTGTTACGGTAGCGCCTTCGTTTTCGATTTGTTTTCTACGATATTCTGTAGAGCCCTTTGGCATAAATACTACAGATTTTTGACCTAATTTATTGGCTGCCCATGCTACACCACGACCGTGGTTACCATCAGTTGCAGTAAAGAATGTAGCTTGACCAAACTCTTCTTTTAATTTTGCAGATGTTAATACATCATATGGTACATCCTCAACAGCTTTACCAGTTTGTTGCGCCACATATTTTGCCATCGCATAGGAACCGCCTAATACCTTAAATGCATTAAGGCCAAATCGGTAAGATTCATCTTTTACAAAGAGTGCATCAACACCGATATGAGATGCTAAATTCTTAAGCGATACAAGTGGAGTAATGCTATATTGTGGAAAACTTTCATGAAACGCTTTAGCTTTCTTAACCTCTCTAACATCCATAACGGACAAAAACTTGTCACTTGATGGTGCCATCGTATTACGTTTCCACTGAATTCGTTCCATATTTGCCTCCTAGGATTCTTCCTTTACAGTATTTAAATCACTATAAAGAGTAAACTTAGAAATATTAAAATACTCTGCTATCTTCTCAGAAGACTTCGAGATAAGAAAAGCCCCTTTTTCGTTTAAATAGGTAATAGCTTTTAAGCGTTCCACCTTATTCATCAATGGTCCTGGTTTACCAACTATACGTTCTACGTCTAGTAATAAATCATCTAATAGTTCCGATACACTCGTCGTAATTTTTTCAACAGATCCTGTATCTTCCTGACCTGTATTGACCAGACTATCCAAAAGCCGATGCATCAAAACAAACTCTGTTATATCTTGGTTAATCCCCAACAAGTATGCTATACGACCTGTATCATCACGAATATACATGGTAGAAGATTTTAATATTCGGCCATCTTTAGTTTTTGTGAGATAACCAAATCTACCCTCGCTACCATCGTCATGACTCAGCACATCTAAAACCACATGCGATGGACCATCACCAACATGTCGATTAGTTATAGTTCCATTCTCAATATATACAAGAGACGAATTGATATCCCCTTGTAAATCATGAATCAATACTTCACAGGATGGGCCAAATTGCGCCGCTAATCCATGGGCTATGACTTTTATTCGCTCTAATGTACTCATTGAAATAACCCCTCTTCCAATGTCATTGGTTAACCTTTCCAGTTTAAATAACGCCAGCCCCGTTAATAGCTAATATAAAATTAACCCTAACTATTTTTGTATCAACCTAAATTTTTGTTAGGTTCTTTAACTAAATTATAGGGCTATGTGCACAAAAATGCAATATAATTATGCATCAAAGTTATTTATAATTATACGCTTATATACACAAATAGAGATAAAGATAAATAAATATTATGATTTTCATCACATTTACTTAACGATATTAAAATTTTTAATGACCTTTGCTTTATCATACCAATCATAAGTACATGAAAAAAAGGCTGTAATAACGAATTATCGTCATTACAGCCTTTTTATTATTAACTATTAGTATTTATTTAGTAGTTGAAATCAAATTAAGCATTTGCTAATGTTTTACCTAATTCTTGGCATTGTGCATTACCATCATCATCAGGTTCGCCCAAGATTGCTACGCCATCAGCCACTAATTCGCCACCAGCATCTTTAATTCGAGTGCCCCAGTCTTCCAACCAAGTGCCACCCCAACCATAGGAGCCAAAGATCGCTATTTTTTTACCACTCAACTTGCCTTCTAGTTCAGTGTAGAATGGTTCAAATTCGCCTTCTTCTAATTGTTCTGCACCCATATCAGCACAGCCAAGAGCTAATTTTTCATAAGCTGCTGCTTCATCAACAGATACTTCAGAAACGGATTTTACTTCAACTTCTTGACCTGCAGCTTTAATACCTTCAGCTACTTCATAAGCCATGCGTTCTGTATTGCCTGTACCGGACCAAAAAATTACACCAATCATCTTGTACCTCCTAGGCCGTTCTTGCGACCAATGAACTAAATGTTTTTCCCAACATCAATTGAGTTTGACAAAATTCACGACATGCTTTGTAACACAAGAAAGAGCGTTGCGCATTTACCACATCATGGTAAACCTTCCACTCTCCGCACATTCGGTATCCTCCACCACGATAAGAAATAAAACATTTCACATCCTTTAATGGGTAACCTAAAAAAATGCCGATTTCATGTGGAAACTCAATGCTTACTTCCATACGATATCTAAGATGTTCAAGCATCTCCATAATGCTCATTCGATCATGATAACCGTAGGCTTTCAAAAATAACATCACCGCAGGTTGCCGTACATAGTCTCTTAATTGCTTCTCACGGAATACCAATAATAGTCTTCGCGCTTTACAACGACATAATTCAAAGAAGAACAATCCTTTTTCATTGAACGCTTTATTATATTCTGTCAATACAAATTGGATTTGTTCATTCATGTCCCGTGGAATAGAAACCAAGTTCGATAGCTTAATACCTCGAATTGCCGGTGCACAATGATATCCAATGATATGGTCAATTGAATTCATCATAATAGTACCTGCCTGTTGCACATCGTTAGAATTACCTCTAATGAGAATAATTCCTATAGGCTCATAGTACTCTTGATGAGAAAAATTGTCAAGAATAATTGATATATATTTTCAATAATTATTTATTATTTGGTATGTAATAAACCTTTAACTTTAGGGAATACAACACTATCATTAGCTTCATCAACAGCGATTAAATGAGCATTTGGTCCTGTATATTTATCTTCAGAAATACTAATATGTAATATCTCATTATAAGAATTATTATTAGCTATACTTTTATATTTCAATGTGCCTTCATAGGCATTGCCTTGTTTTACTAATGGATTTATTACCGTAAAAGTGCCAAGCGCAGGGCTCTCACCCTTGTTAATAGCAGCGGCCAATGCACCAATTGAGGAAGAATCTGTATTCATATGTTTTGCTTCACTCATACGACCAAATAATTGTTTACCTAATACAACATTAGCATAAACAGCATATCGCATTTCGTTTTCTGTTTTAATATTTAATGTATATACATCTGCAGAAGATACACCTGCTTCAAGAAGTACAGATTTAACGTCTTTTTTCCCTTCCCCTGCAAATAATGCTTTAGGATTGTTTTGATACATAGTAACACCTTCAGGCAATTTAACACCTTGATATGTTACAGTTTGACTTCTACTTAAAATGGACTTGATATTTGCTGCAGAACCCGTAGCTGGCACAGATGCCAACACAGCCGCTGCCGTAGCAAGTAATACTAATTTCTTCATGTTTTTCCTCATCAAAGCTTTAATATAATAAGCTAGCAATACAACATCTAGGGATTAAAGCCAAACAATGGCTTAGGCTATTCTAAACATCTATTGTCATTAAAGTATTTATAGTAATAACCCAGTGTTAAAGAACCGCCCACCAAGGAGCGGTTCTTTAACACTATAGTAATATAAAATAAGCGTTATATTATTTCTTTTGTGCCTTAGCCCAGCTATCGCGTAAACCAACAATACGGTTCATTACGATATGATTTGGTGTGCTATCTTTATCAGTTACAAAGTAACCTTGGCGCAAGAATTGGAAATGGTCTCCTGGTACAGTATTAGCAAGACATGCTTCCCCTTTACTATGGAATACTTGTAAGGAGTCATGGTTGAAATCACCTAAGAAGTCTTTACCATCCGAATCTTCTTTAAGTAAATAATCATATAAGCGAGATTCAATATCTACTGCAGTAGATGCTTCAACCCAGTGCAATGTCCCTTTTACCTTACGAGTGCAACCGCTACCACTCTTAGTTTCTGGATCATATGTACAGTGTATTTCTGTAATATTGCCATTTTCATCTTTAATAACATCAGTACATGTAATGAAGTATGCACCTTTTAAGCGTACTTCTTTACCTGGTGCCAAGCGGAAGAATTTCTTAACTGGCTCTTCCATAAAGTCACTTCGTTCGATGTAGATTTCACGACCAAATACAACTTCACGGTTACCAAGCTCTTCATTCTCAGGATTATTTTCAACTGTGCAAAGTTCAGTTTGTCCTTCTGGATAGTTAGTAATGACCACTTTTACAGGATCTACAACAACCATAGGGCGCGTAGCTTTAAGTTTTAAATCCTCTCGAATACAGAACTCAAGCAACGCAATATCTACAACGCTGTCAGCTTTAGCTACGCCAATACGATCACAGAAGTCACGAATAGATTCTGGAGTATACCCACGACGGCGCAAACCTGAAATAGTTGGCATACGAGGATCATCCCAACCAGCTACCAGACCAGCTTCAACGAGAGCACGCAATTTACGTTTAGACATAACCATTTTAGTTACATTTAAGCGAGCAAACTCAATTTGTTGTGGAATTTCAGTATCATCCCATTCCTCTAACACCCAATCATATAATGGCCGGTGAACTTCAAATTCCAATGTACAAATAGAATGCGTAATGCGTTCAATAGCATCTTCAATAGGATGGGCAAAATCATACATAGGGTAAATTTTCCACTCATTACCCGTATTATGATGCTCTGTATTTACAATACGATAAATAACAGGATCACGCATTACGATATTAGGATGCGCCATATCGATTTTTGCACGCAATACCTTTTCCCCATCTTTATACTTGCCAGCCTTCATTTCTTCGAAGAGTGCCAAGTTTTCTTCTACACTACGATCACGGTATGGACTATTGACACCAGGAGTAGAGAAATCGCCGCGATTTTGTTTAATTTCATCTGCAGTTTGATCATCTACATAAGCCTTGCCAAGGGTGATTAATTTCTTAGCATACTCATACATTTGATCAAAATAATCAGATGCATAACGTGGTTGTTCATTCCAATCAAATCCAAGCCATTTAACATCTTCCATGATGGAGTTTACATATTCGACATCTTCTTTTACAGGATTTGTATCATCAAAGCGAAGATTTGTTAAGCCATTGTATTGCTTGCCAATACCAAAGTTAAGGCAGATAGATTTAGCATGGCCAATATGCAAATAACCATTTGGTTCTGGTGGAAAGCGAGTCAATACACGGCCACCGTATTTGCCAGTTTCGTTATCTTTGTTGATAATAGCTTCAATAAAGTTAACAGATACAACTTCTTCAGGAGCTACACTTTTTTCAATGTCTTTATGTTCCAACGTTCTTACCTCCATAGGAAAAATATTCTTTTATTTTACCATATTTTGTATAAAACCGCATATCTTTTAATGTCTTGCACTTTTAGTCGAAATCAGTTAAATCAACGCCAGCCTTTTTAAGCTCTTCTAGCGCAGACTCTACATCCATTTGAGGTTTCTTATAATTTACTTCTTCATTCACACATGTTTTTAACGGTTTCTTATAAACGCCGGCAATAATATTATCCGCTGTCAAAATAGACATGTCATAACGAGTTCTATCTGTGTAAGAGCCAATATGTGGTACAATGAGGCAATTTTCTACATCTAATAATGGATGATCTACTGGTAATGGTTCTGGATCTGTTACATCGAGGGCAGCATAATCGATTTCACCCGTTTTAAGGGCATTGATAAGTGCCTCTGTATCTACGATAGGTCCACGACCAACATTAACAAATAAAGCGGTATTCTTCATTTTCTTGAAGAATGCCTCGTCACACATATGATATGTTTCATCTGTCAACGGAGCCATAACGCATACTACGTCACTAGTGGCTAATAAGTCATCTAACTCCATATAAGTAGTCTTATGAATCTTATCATCTAAACGTTGGTTACGATTATGGTATACAACAGTCATACCAAATGCACGGGCACGTCGAGAAATAGATACGCCGATAGCCCCCATGCCGATGATACCAAGAGTACGACGACTCAAATCAAAGCCTTTAATATTAGAAGGTCTTTGAGCCCAACGACCGTCTTTTACAAAATTAGCATTTTCTATAATACGACGACTAGCTGTTGCAATCAACGTAAAAGCAAGTTCCGCCACCGTTTCATTGAGAACACCTGGCGTATTGCCATAAGGAATGCCTGCTGCTGTTAATTCATCAATATTTACATTATCATAACCTACGGCCGCTTGTGCTATAACCTTTAAATTTGGCGCATTCTTTACAAGATCACCATCTACATCTAAAGGTCGTACACACCACAAACCATCCGCATCAATGAGCCATTCCTTCAGTACCTCACGAGGCATCACTGTTTTTTCAGTCCATTGGCGCACATCTACATGCTCTTTTAAATATGCAATCGCATCTTTGCGAACCAGTCCATTTACTACTACTAGAGGTTTCTTTTCCATGTATATCCCTCCCTAAAAAATTCTATATATTATAATTATATTTTATACTAGAAAGCTAACGTAATACAACAAAAAGGAGTAAGGTCAAAACCTCACTCCTTTTATGTATAATTTAAATTTGAACTAGTTCAAATCTGCAGTACAGTTAGGGCATTTAACTGCATTGATATTGATTTCAGATTTACAGAATTGACATTCTTTCGTTGCAGGTGCTTCTGCAACTTCCTCTTCTTTCGCAGATTTCATCATTTTAGCCAAACCACGAACCATCAAGAATACAACAAATGCCAAAATCAAGAATTGAATCAAATCAGTAATAAATGTACCATATGGCAATACAGATCCAGCTGCACGAGCTGTAGCAATATCAGCACCAGACATGAATGCATCTTTAGAACCTGTGCTCAATGGCAAGTACAAATTACTAAAATCAATACCACCTGTGAATACACTGAGAATAGGCATGAATAGGTTGTTTACAACAGAATTAACCAATGCTGTGAAAGCAGCACCAATAATCATACCAATAGCTAGGTCCATCATATTGCCTTTGAAAGCAAATGCTTTAAAGTCATTTAGAAAGTCTTTCATTTTCATACTCCTAGATACGTTTAATTGAGAATGCATTAATAACAGTACTAATCATAAAATAAAGATAAAAAGATGTCAAGAAATTTCGATGTAGTTTTTAAAATTTAGT
>CAJZEE010000002.1 GCA_915066865.1 uncultured Veillonella sp. | reverse complement strand
AATACAAAAAGAGCCAAACAATAGCTTTTTCTTTACTGAGGAGCAAGTTAAAGCCATTAGAGAATTTTTTAGTGGCAAAAAGTCTGACATTGATGATACTGTTAAAAGCCCAAAACATTATAAGTTACCGGGATTAAATATTGAAAGCATTGATGTATTACGGGCTGCATTAACTCCTGAGGAGTTTAAAGGTTTTTGTAAAGGTAATGCCTTGAAGTATTTGATTCGAGCCGGTAAAAAAGATGATGAATTGCAAGATCTAAAGAAAGCTGATGTATATATTGGGTGGTGCATTGATGCTCAGAGTACTAGCAAATCAAAATAGGTCTGACGAATGGTATACACCTTATATTGTTAGACAAATGCTAGGTTAGGAGTCAAAAAATGAAATGGCATAAATTTAAAAAGTGTTTACCGCCACCCGATACAGTTGTGATAGTTCATGTTAGTGAATACGATTACGTAATAGGAACTTTGGTAGCTATTTCGGGTGAAAGGTTAGACGAATTTTCGATTTTACCACATAGCGATAATGGCTATTGTGTCGAAGTTAAAGATTGTAAAGCATGGGCGATATTTAATAAACGTAGTCCATGGGAGGGTAAAAAATGACAGTAGAAGAGCTAATAGAGGCGTTACAGGAGTGTGATCCTGATGAGCAGTGCTATGTTAGAATTAATGGCAATTTTTTCGAAATCGATGATGTTTATGGCGTTGCTGATGCAAATTATTATGTAATAGATGCTTATGAGGAGTGATAAAATGCTAGTCGAAGATAAGAATAAATGGTGTTGGGTAGATGTGGTTCATGGTGACGCAGGAATACCCTGCAATACAATACAAGGTGCAATCGATAATTATTTTTTAGATGAGCCGGACAGAAAAGGGGCGACCATTGTAAAAATAGGACATCCTAATTATTGTATCCCGGAGGTGGATGCCGAATATGTAATCGAAGATATAATTAATCATCAAATTGATGATGAGATTGCTGAGTGGTCCGAAGATTATTTGACAGATGTTAAGAAAGAACATATTGATGAATTGAGCGAGGCATTGACAAATATCTTTCGTGAATGGGAAAAGAAACACGGCTATGAAAATACTGGCTATGTAGTACTTGAAACCAAAGAATACAAGGTAGATGCTAACGGTGTTCTTATGGAGCAGGAGGTCAGATAATGATTACAGATGAACAAGGGAAGAACTGGCTATTACAAAAGTTATATGATAATGGCTGGAGATATTTGGCTGAGGATTATTGTGGTAGAGTATGGTTGGCTACAGAAAAACCAGAATTCAATGAATTTGGAAGTTTAAAATTTGTTGGTAAATATTCAACGGTTACTTGTATTAGGGATATACTTCCTAAAACAAATTTAAATCAATATTTAAGTATTGCAAAAGAATTAGGGGTTATAGACTGGGCAAACATTCCTGTTGATACACCTGTTCGTGTATGGAATAACGCATCAACGACAAAAGAAAAAAGACATTTTGCAGGATATGAAAATGGGTATGTGTTAACGTGGTCTCATGGTGGGACTTCATGGAGTAGCCCAAAACATTGCGTAAGTGAATGGGATCATGCTGAGTTGGTGGGGCTATGAAAAGAGCAATATATATAGTGTTGGTTAAGCTACTAAAATTATTAGATAGCCGATACAACATATCTGATGAGATGATTATTGCAGGTGCTGTGTCGGTATTGGATGAAACACAAAATATGCTTGAATATGAAGCTAAATTACAATTACAGTTTTTGGATGATTTGCAAAAAGAAACTGCAGAGGACTTTACTCCGATTAGAGGGTTTTTAACAGGGTTTCATAACAGATCCATTAATTGGTGTAAAAAGCAGCGTAATTCATTAGCTACACAAAGCAAATTATAGGGTTATGGGGGTGTTAGAATTGGAACAGGTGCAAGCGATAACTGATATTGATGCGGTTGTCAAATTAGCTACTGAAACGGCTATAGAAATTTATGAGCAGAGGATCGAGAAAGACCATGCTAAAAAGCGGGAGCAGGCAAGAAAGAATACAAAAAAGCTATTAGCTGGGTACAATGAGCTTAAAGAGCATTGTGAAAATGCCATAGCTGACATTGAAAGCAGTGTTCCGACTGATCTGCAGTTACTTTTAACGGAGTTGTTTAACCGTAGAGGAGTATTGCGTGTTGAATCTATTCTCGCTAGCAAGCGTCGTACAGAATTGATATTAGAGCATGTCGATAATATGCTTGATGTATATCGAAAACAATGTAATTATCGCAATCAACCGTACTTTAAATCGCTTGTGTATTTTTACATTGATAAGCTAGATGTCGATGCTGTAGCTGACAAATTGAATGTTGAAAAGCGGACAGTATATCGCTATTTAGAACAGGCGGAGAACGACATGGCATTATTAATATGGGGAATCCAAGCAGTTTAATTGCATGCAATCAAAACTTGACAAATTGTCACAAAACTGTCATTTACATGTCATTATGGGTGTTTTATAATGATAGTGTCGATAAATTGTAAGTGGCTCCTAATGACGAAATCGACACGACTATATACACCTTCTTGCATACAGCTTTGTGAAGAGGACACCGAATCAGGTGTCCTCTTTTCATGCCTAAATTTACGTGGTAGAGTACCCAAGAGGTCAAAGGGGACTGCCTTGAAAGTAGATAGACGTGTAATGCGTGCGTGGGTTCGAATCCTACCTCTACCGCCATATATTAAATTATAGAAAGGGAATCATCATGAATATTGTTGAAATGCAATTATCAGAATTAAAGCCGTATGACAATAATCCAAGACATAATGATGTGGCTGTGCAACCAGTAGCCAATTCAATCAGAGAATTTGGTTTTAAAGTGCCTATCGTAGTTGATGCAGATAATGTGATTATTGCAGGTCATACCCGATATAGAGCAGCTCAACAATTAGGATTGGATACAGTTCCTTGTATTGTGGCCGATGATTTATCTCCGCAACAGGTGAAAGCATTCAGGCTAGCCGATAATAAAGTATCTGAATTCGCTACGTGGGATCCTGATGCTATGATGGAGGAGTTGCAAGGAATCCTTGAAATTGATATGTCGGAATTCGGGTTTTTAGATGATACAGAAGCCCTTGATGAGGTTGATGATACCTATACTACTGATATTAATATTCCTCAATATGAGCCATCAGGCGAAGTAGTACCGCTCGAAAGCTGTATTGATGATTTAAAAACAGAAGCTTTGTTAATGGAGATTGAAGATAGCAATCTGAGTGATACGGAAAAAGACTTTCTCAGGAAAGCAGCTCAGCGACACAATCAATTTAATTACAAGCGAATTGCTGAATATTATGCAAATGCTAGTGCTGAAATGCAGGATCTTATGGAACGGTCAGCATTAGTTATTATTGATTATGATGATGCTATTAAAAATGGGTATGTGCAGTTATCTAGTAGCCTTGAAGAGATTTTAGGTGATGAAAATGATGGACAATAATTTTGCAGTATTTATTTTGAGCCATGGTCGAGCTGGTAATGTTAAAACATATCAAACTTTAATCAATCAAGGGTATACAGGTAAGATATACATCATAATTGATGATGAGGATGATATGCGAAACTCTTACATCGATAAGTATGGTGAAGATATTGTACGTGTATTTAGTAAAAAAGATGCTGCAGCACTTGTAGACACTGCTGATCTTGAACCGGAATTAAAAGGGGTTATCTATGCTCGAAATTATTGTCATACGATTGCCGAAAAAATGGGACTTATCCATTTTTTAGTGCTGGATGATGATTATAATCTTTTTGCTCATCGATATGAGTGCAATGGAAAACTATTGTCATGTACAACAAAACGACTGGACGACATTTTTATGGCTATGGTAAAGTTCTTAGATCAAACAGGTGCAATTACAGTAGCATTGGCACAAGGTGGCGACTATATTGGAGGTGTAGATAACGGGAACTTCAAAAAGAAGTTACTACGTAAAGCCATGAATAGTTTTTTCTGTCGAACTGATACACCTTTCAAGTTTTATGGTCGTATTAATGAAGATACAACTATGTATGTTCGATATGGTGAAACTGGGCATTTAATATTCACGACGATGGATTTTATGTTAAATCAAGGCCAGACACAAAAGAATAAAGGAGGCTTAACAGAAATATACCTCGATAGTGGTACTTATGTTAAGTCATTCTATTCTGTTATGTATTCGCCTTCATGCGTTAAAGTTGCTGCAATGGGTGATAAGCATATGAGGATGCATCATCGTGTAAATTGGGATTGTTGCACACCTAAAATTCTCAATCAAATGTGGAAAAAATCGAAAGGGGGTTAAGAGATGGCAAGAACTGGTAGACCGAAAAAAGTCATTAAGCAGGAGCAGTTTGAAGCTATGTGTCAGATACAGGCGACACAGGACGAAATATTGCTTGTGCTCGGTGTTTCTGATAAGACGCTCAATGCTTGGTGCAAGCGAACATATGGAAAGACTTTCTCCGACATTTTTGCAGAAAAGAGAAGCGCGGGAAAGATAAGTTTACGACGTAAGCAATGGAAACTCGCTGATAGATCTGCAGCAATGGCAATATTTCTTGGCAAGCAGTTCTTGGGACAAAAGGACCAAACTGAAATGGAACTTAAAGCTCAGGTCAATAACCCTTTCGATGGTGTATCTACCGACGATATTAAGAAGTTGATAGGCCATGACTAAACAAGATAAAATCATAGTTCAAGCAAAAAGAGAACTCGCACGACGTGAGTTCTTTTATTATTGCCATCTGTTAGAAGGTGATTTTTATAGGACTGACCGCCAATATTTAGTAGAGCTATGTAATGCCTTGCAAGAGTTCTATGAAAGCGACATTTATAATGTGCTTATCGTAAATCTTCCACCTCGTCACGGTAAAAGCCGCACCGCTCAGAATTTGGTTAAATGGGCATTTGGCAAGAATCATAAAGAAAAGATTATGACTGGCTCATACAATGCTACATTGTCAAAGTCGTTTGCAAAGGGTGTGCGTGATTCTATTAAGGAAATCAAGGCAGATGATGATATCACCGTATTTTCAGATGTTTTTTGTGGTGTAGAAATTAAAGAGGGTGACGGTGCTGCGCATATGTGGTCGTTAAAAGATGGCTATAATAGCTATTTAGCGACCTCGCCCGATGGTTCATCTACTGGCTTTGGTGCTTCGCTTTTAATTATTGACGACATCATTAAAAATGCTGAGGAAGCACATAATGAAAATGTTAAAGAAGCTCACTGGAGCTGGTTCACCAACACAATGCTTTCCCGTTTAGAGGAAGGCGGAAAAATAATTATCATTATGACTCGTTGGGCCAGTGATGATTTAGCTGGTCGAGCCATTGAACATTTTGCTGATGATCCCAAATTCAAGCCTAAAGTTATCATGATGAAAGCCGTGCAGGATGATGGCACTATGTTATGTGATGATGTGTTATCAAAAGACAGCTACCTTTCTAAAGTCAGAGAGATGGGTGAAGATATTGCATCAGCTAACTATCAGCAAGAGCCTATTGATGTTAAAGGCCGTCTATATACATACTTTAGTACTTACAAGGATATCCCAAGAGATGATAAGGGATATCCTTTATTTTCTGCAGTCAAGGCATATGTTGATTCTGCTGATACTGGCGAAGATTGGCTATGTGCTATTGTGTACGGCGTTTATAACGATAATGCTTATATATTGGACATTCTTTTTACTGATGCACCCATGGAGGTTACCGAAAGAAAAACCGCAGAACTATTACATCGTAATGGGGTGAATGTTAGTGATATTGAATCTAATAACGGTGGCCGTGGATTTGCTCGTAACGTTAAGCGAATTCTTAAAGATGAATATCCCAGCAATCGTACTAAGATTGTCACGTTCCATCAAAGCAAAAATAAAGAGGCTAGAATATTATCTAACTCTACACAAGTTATGGATCACGTATTATATCCGGAAAACTTTAAAGAACTATGGCCGGAATATTATTCGGCCATGTACAAATATCAACGTAAGGGGAAAAATGCTCATGATGATGCACCGGATGCAACAACTGGTGTTGTTGAGCGGTTAAATGCTCCGGTTATTAAATCCATTAATTCCGATATTTATTAGGAGGTTAATCTATTCATGTATATTAGTAGCGAACAGAAATATGCATACAAGCTTTTACATGATGCATATTATGGTTCCGGGCTATTCTCGTTAGGGCGAGGATTAAAACAACACCCAAGAGAGAACCTAGATAACTATAATTTTCGGAAGGCATTGTCTAGCTATTCCAACCATATTGCCCCTATTATTAATGCTAATGTTGACCCAATTTTTAATGATGAGATTAGGCGTGAGTACAATTCTACAGCAAAATTTGATGTATTTTTAAAGAATGCTGATAGATTAGGAACATCATTACAAGAATATATCCAACAGCAGGCTTTAATTGCAAAGCTATATGGCGTGGTTTATGTTATTGTCAACAATGTGGCTGAATTTGGTGCAAGCGTTGCCGACAATGTGAAGGATAGACGACTTCCTTATTTGCTATCTGTTGAACCTGCTGATGTAACTGGTTGGAAATTAGATAATGAGGGGCGCATCATTCGTTTTGAATATAAAGAGTCAATCATTGATGATAATGGTGGCACAAAGATTATTTATCACGAGTGGACTGATACCGACTGGAAAATTCGAGACAAAGGGAAAGGCGTTATTGCAGAGGGGCAACATAACCTCGGCCGTGTGCCTGTAGTCCAATGGTTTGGTCGTAGTACTAAAAAAACTACAGTATTACCTCATCCAGAGTTTTACTCACTCGCTCAAAAGAACTATCGTCTATATCATTTGGATAGCTTATTAACACAAATCCTTAATTCTCAAACATTCTCTACTTTAACAATGCCATCAGATGAAAGTGTTGAGGATCTAACCCTTGGCGTCAATAATGTATTATTGTATCCATCTGAGTCTAGTCATCCGCCAGCATATATTGCTCCGGATAAGGGACCAGCTGAAATTATCATGAAAGAAAAAGACTCCGAAATTAAAGAAATGTACCGTATTGGTGGGGTTGATTCTGTGGTAGGGGTGCAGCAAGAAAAATCCGGTGTCGCAAAGCAATGGGCGTTTAAACGAACCAACCAACGGCTGGCGAATTTTGCAGTACAATGCGAGAATGCGGAAAAAGCAATTATTGAACTATATGAATTGTGGACAAATGAGAATTTGTCATATAAATGCGAATATCCAAGAGACTTTGATATTAATGATGTAGCTGATGTATTATCGCAGGGGCAACAAGCATTAGATCTTGGCTTTAAATCTAAAACCTATTACACGGAAATTGTTAAAAGAGTTCTCGATGGATATATGCCGAACATCGATGACAAGGTTTATGATGATATCATTAAAGAAATTGAGGATTCAACACAACAAGATGTCCTTGATGTCACATATTCAAATGGTAGTGAGGACGATGATGTAGATGAATAAGACTACAGAACAAACTATTCAGGATACTATAGATAAGTTCGAAAATGAAATTCGACGACTATTAGAAGCTGGTTATGCCCCACAAACTGCAGTACGAAAAGCGTATAATAAATACCCCGTTATGGATGCCATGCGGGGTATTTTAATATCTGAATTAATTCGTGAATGTGTCAAAGGATATGGGGTTGATATTGGTGTAACCGGTAATGCAATTAAAAGTGCGATTATAAAGGGGATGCCATATGATCTAAAAACGATTTCTAAGGCCATGCAAGAGGCGTGGGCACCTGATGGCTTAAACTTATCTGAACGGCTACATAATGCGTCTAGTCGTATCAAAAACGATGTTGCAGCAGCGATATACGATTCGATGAAGAAAGGACAAGATACATTAGCTACAGCAAAGGCCATATTTGATGGCTATGGTGGCAATTCTGTCATTTCAAAAGCTGAATTACCTGACTTTTTGGAGAGGCTTCGCAAGTTGTCTATTCCACTGCCTAATGATGAAGCTGGGAAAGATATACTTAAATATCAGCTTCGAAAAGTTCGCCGATTAGTTGAGCAAGAAACTACTCCGGGCCTTAGAGCCGCATATAGTGAGTTGATTGATGCTGTTGAAAAGAGCAATACAGCCGCTTTAAATCATGCCATATATGTTGCGACTCAGGAAAAGTCTCGTTATCATGCTGAACGTATTGCTAGAACTGAAAGGGCTCGTGCGTATGCAGAGGGTGAAATTGCAAGGCATATGGATGATCCTGATGTAGTTGCATTTCAATGGAAATTGAGCACACGACATCCTGTGGTTGATATATGTGATGTATATGCAAATGCTGATTTATATGGACTTGGGAGAGGTATTTATCCTAAAGATAAATTTCCTCATTTACCAGCACATCCGCATTGTATATGCCGTATTAAGCCAATTATAGAAGGTATGATTAATACTGTATCAGCCAAGCCGAATATAGAAGCTGGAGGATTAGCGTACCTGAAGTCGTTACCAAAGCGGGAACAAGAGCGCATTTTAGGCGTAAATGGTCGCAATTTAGTAATGAATGGGCACGCATCATGGACTGAGAAAGCTAGGGGCTGGGATGGTGCCGTATTCAAAAGCAGACTGCCTGTTATTGAGTCGTTGAAAGATTATATTAAGAATGGAAAAATTAATATTGAGGATCTTTCAAAGCGTAGGGCGTTTGAAACAATAGATGATGTTAGACATCGTGTTATTGATTATATTAACTCGCCATACTTTAATAGCAGTTATGTGATGCGGCAAAGCATGCATATAAAAGGTGGTAAGCTTTACGATAAAACACAAAATAAAAGCTATTATAACCATGAAATCCCTCATGCTGATGTTATAAAGGCCATACAGGAAGGCGTCTACAGTGGCATTAGGTTTACTCGAAAAGGTGATTGGAATCATAAAATAATAGTTGATATATCCCCTCATATTGGGTATGATGTAAATGCAAGGAGAGGAACAAAGCAGAAAACTAGCCTTGCAACTGTACATGTATCAGGAAAGGGTATTCATATAGTGCCGAAGGGAAGTGAACGGAAATGACAGAAGAACAACTTTATAAACGCTATAATGAGATTCGTTCAGAAGATGTAGAAGTCAGATTCGTTGACGGTGACACCATGACTGGTAAATTAGATTCGTTTACATCAGGTGTGAATAATGAGCCTGATGAAGCATCAATATATGTTGACGAATATGAATTGTATGCCAGTGAAATCGCAGAAATACGAGAAATTTAAAACTTAATTTAACCAATCAAGCACTTGCTTATGCAGGTGCTTTTTTATTTGCCTTTTTAGTATCGCAGGCGAAAAAGAACGAGACCGCAGTCGTGTGGTGTGGCACACGAAAATAAAGCGAAGTGGGAAAGATATATTTAACAGGAGGTCATACAGATGACAAAAGAGGAATTAATCAAGTTAGGGTTAACAGAAGAGCAGGCAGAGGCGGTGACTAAGGATTATGGGGAGAATTATGTTTCCAAAAGTCAATTTAACGCCAAAAATGATGAGGCAAAAACGGCTAAGGCGGCAAAAGAAGCCTCCGAACGTTTGCTTGCTGAGGCGCAAGGCAAGTTAGAAAAAATTAACTCCACAGGGATTAAGGATGATGCCGGCATCGTTGCCATGCAAGAACGGATTAAAACCTTAGAAGATTCCGTAGAAGCCGAACGTAAAGCCCGTGAAGATGCTGATGCACAACGTATCCAATCCGAAATAGCTGCAGCAGTTGTAGATTCTTTAACAAAGCGAAATGCTATGGATCCAAAAGAATTTTCCAAATTGATTGTTAGCAAAATTAAGGTCAATGAAGATGGCACTTATGGATATGTTAAATCTGACGGGACCAGCGGAACTGTTGATGATTGCGTTGATGAATGGCTTAAAGGGAAAGACTATGCGATTAAAGATAGTCAAAAACGTGGAAGCGGTTCAGGAAACGGTGGCGCCGGTAATGGTGGGGAAGGCAACAAGCCTGCTGGATTAAAAGGGGCTGTAGCGGCAGCTATTGAAGCCCAACAATGTGAATAATTTATTTAACGGAGGTATTTAACTAATGGCAATTACATTAGCTGAAGCAAAACTTAACGTACAAGACGATTTGCAAATGGGGATTATTGATGAGTTCCGCAAATCGTCCTTTTTATTTGATAACTTAACTTTCGATGATTGTGTATCTCCTACTGGTGGTGGTGGCACGTTAACATATGGCTACACTCGTTTACTCACTCAACCTACAGCAGATTTCCGTGACATTAATTCGGAATATACTCCACAATCTGTTACTCGTAAACGTTATACCGTTGATTTGAAAGTATTCGGCGGTGCCTTTGATATTGACCGTGTAATCGCTAAGATGGGCGGTATTGTTGATGAAACCACCTTGCAAATTGAGCAAAAGGTAAAAGCTGCAGCTGCATTATTCAATGATACGGTTATCAATGGTGATTCAGGCGTTAATTCTAAAGCGTTTGATGGTTTGGATAAAGCACTTTTAGGCTCCTCTACTGAATACACACCAACAGCAGCAATCGATTTATCTGATAGCGCTGCTATTGATACAAATTACAAATCATTCCTTGATCAACTTGATGAATTCCTTTTAGCCTTGGATGGCACACCATCTGCAATTATGGGTAATACCAAATTGATTGCTAAAATCCGTGCAGTTGCTCGTCGGTCTGCGATGTACTCTACTAAATTAAACGAATTCGGACAACAAGTTGAATACTATGGCGTAACTCCATTGGTTGATCTTGGTGCAAAAGCTGGTTCCAATGATCCTGTAATTGGCATTAACGGTCAGGGCGAAACATCATTGTATGTTGCTCGCCTTGGCATCGATGGCTTCCACGGCGTTTCTTTGGCTGGTGATAATGTGGTTAATTTGTGGTTGCCTGACTTCACCAACGCTGGTGCAGTTAAAAAAGGCGAGGTCGAAATGGTTGCCGCTGTTGCATTAAAAGCATCTAAGGCAGCAGGCGTATTCCGTAAAATTAAGGTTAAATAAGGAGGTCAATTATGCCGATTATTAAATCTCCAGTACCTGATTATACAGGTCAAACAGGTTCAGTTGTATTTGTGAATGGCGAAGGCTTCACCGAAGATGCCAATCACATTGAATGGTTTAAAGAGCACGGCTATGAAGTTGTAGAAGATAAACCTGCAAAGAAATCTAAAAATACAACCACAAAGGCTGATAAAGAGCCTAAGGATGAAAATCCTCCGGACAAAGATCCTGAGGATAAAGATCCTAAGGATGAGGGCCCTGAGGATAAAACCTCCGGCAATGGTTCCGGTAAAAAATAATTACTATGAATAGCCGGGCTATATTTGAAAAGCGTATTCGTCAGGCTGTAAAAGCAAGCACTATAGATGTGAGAGAAACTGCGCAAGAACAACATAGATTTACCTCTCGAACAGGTAATCTTGAAAAGGCGATTGATTATCAAATTTCTAATAGTGGCATGCAAGGGGTCATATTTCTTGACATTGATGTTGCGAAATATGGCCCTTTTGTGCATGAGGGAACTCCAGCTCATGTGATTAATCCACGATTCAAAAAGGTATTAAGATTTGTCCCTCGTGGTGGTAATGGATTCGTGTTTACTCGAAGGGTATTTCATCCGGGAACGGCACCTGATCCATTCTTATATGATGCGTTGGAAAATAATATACCAAACATTATTAATATATTTTCACAATATACAGGCCATGCCTTGGATGATGTGGCTCGTGGGTTAGTTAAAGACGAATATTCAATAACATTTAATATATAAGGGGTTTTAAGTATGCTGTACAAATTTGAAGATATGGCGGAGCTATTTAATGATGAGTTACTAGGTGATGAAGTAACGGCTAGTACTGTTGGAAAGGCCGAACAGTGGTTATATGCATTTGGTAATCGATTAGGTGTAAAACCAGATAAGATTATTCGTAGTTTTACAACCGACGAATTAGTGCTTGCTTATATCTATCGTGAAGTATGCGTAAATAAAGCATTTGCATTGCCGGGTTCTTACAGTAATAACGGCTCAACAGATGATTTTTATTCTAAAAAATTAGAATATTATGAATCTCGTATCAAGCAATTAGAATCTCGTATCACACCTGAACAGTTAACCGGCAACCCTACTGAATATAAGGGCTATCGCTCCGTTGAAATATTTAGGGGGTGACATATGCAATGGTATGAATTAATGCAGCGCATACAAGACGTATTTAATGGCACTAATTTAGGTATTGATACTCGGCTAGGGCTTACAATTCCACATAATGCTGGAGTAACAGCCAATGGTGTTGTTATGATTGGTCGGGGGCAAGAGCAAAAAGATGATGATGTGCATTTAAAAGTTACGTTGTATCTTGAAGCTTGGACTAAAACCGGCACAAAAGAATTCGATAAAGGTTATCCACAATTAGTTGATCTCGAGAATAAGGTTGACGCTATATTATTAGCGTTCCGTAAAGCGTGTGGAGAACTTAATGAAGATGTATGCGTATTAGATTGTGGATTTCAAATCGTTGATCTCCATGTCGTAAATAAAGTAGGCGACCATGATAGTATACGCCCATTATTGGGCACTCAGTACACTATTGAGGCTCGCCTTTTTGATTTGAATGAAAGAGAGGATATATATTAATGCCAGAACCAGCAAAAAATTTAACTGCGTTAAAGCAAAGCAAGAAATCTCTTGTCGCTATGGGTAAAAATATATTGATCTACATCAATGTTGGTACCGATGAAACTACCGGTGCAAAATGGGAATTGTTGGGCGGTCAAAGAACAGGCGACTTGAATTTAAAAGCGGACTCTATTGACGCTTCTCATAAGGGTACAGGTGGTTGGAAAACTACATTACCGGGCATGAAAGAATGGTCCACCGAAGTTGAATCAATTTTGATGCTCAATGATGAAACTTTAAAAGTCGTATATCAGGCGTTCTTGAATGACGAACGTATTCATATCAAATATGAATATCCTGATAAATCATATGTTACAGGCTGGGCATCTATCACAGATAACTCTACGACTGGCGCACACGATGATGTGGCTACTCGTAAAATTACCCTTAACGGTGATGGTCCATTGTCTGAATTAAAAACTGTTTAATTTATAATCTAAGGAGGCTTTTATAATGAAACGAATCCCATGTGAATACTTTGGCGAAGGTGAAAAAATTTATTTTAATATTGGGCGTATTTTACAGCTAGAAGCTGTATTGAAAAAGCCTATAGGTCGTATTCTTGCAGAAGGCTTAGGCATGACGGAGGTATTGGTTGCCTTTGAAATTGGGCTTGCGCACTACAAACGACGTTCCTCGGTATTCTATCAAGAAAAAATTCAGGAAATGATGAACAATACGGACTTCAATTTCAATGAATTGATGATTACTGTACAAAAAGCACTCATCGCCAGTGGCGTTATGGGTAAAAAGATTTATTATCAGGAGTTCTCTGAGGAAGCCACCGAGGAAGATAATGCAAACATTGAAGCTGAGGAGGCTTTAAACGAAAAAAACTAATAGAGGGGGCTGATGCCCCCTCTTTTTTTGAGTGGTATCGATTTAATGAAAAGAATGCATATGGAGTACTGCAATTAAAACCTTGGGAATATAAGCGATTATCGGTTATGGAGTTTTATAAGCTATTAGAAGGCTATGAGGCTAGAGCAAGGCGAGAGCATAGTATTCAAGCATTCTTTTTTTCATTATTAGCTAATATGCAAATTGCTAAAGGCAAAAAAATTACCGTAGAGGATCTTATGAAACATATTTATCCACCTACGGAGCTTGAACGAATGAAAGAGGAAATAGAATTCAAACGTGAATGGATTGAATCGGGAGGGGGTGAAATCGAATAATGGCAGATAAACAAATTAATGTCAAAATTAATGGTACTTCCGCTGGGGCTGTGCAAGCTATTGATAGAGTCGGTCAAAAAGCTGATGAGGTTCTTGGCAAAAAGCTTGCGGAATTAGGCGAGAAAATGTCAAAAGGCCTATCCATTGCGGGGGCGGCTGTAGGTATAACAGCAGTTGCAACCGCTACGAAAGAGGCTGTAAAGGCTGGGGCTGAATTAAGTGATAAATATGCATTAATAAAAGCCCGCATCAATATGATTAATGACGGTACACAGTCTACTGCTGAAATTATGGACAAGGTATATGCAGCTGCTGAGCGTACTCGTGGATCATACCTTGATATGGCAGGCGCTGTTGGTAGGCTGGGAATTTTAGCAAAAGATGCGTTCTCTTCAAATGATGAAACCATTGCTTTCGTTGAACAGATGAATAAACAGTTTAAGATCGGCGGGGCATCGATTCAAGAACAAACCTCCGCTATGTATCAGCTCACACAAGCAATGGCAGCTGGTAAGTTACAAGGGGACGAATTTAGGTCCATTATGGAAAATGCTCCATTATTAGCACAAGCTATTTCACAAGAAATGGGTTTGCCTATGGGCCAGCTAAAAGAAATGTCCTCACAAGGCTTAATTACAGCAGAGGTTATTAAAAATGCAATGTTTAATAGTGCCGATGAAACAAACGCTAAATTTGCTGAACTTCCTATGACTTTTGCAGAAGTAGGAAATGCGATTCAAAACCAAGCAATACAAGCGTTTCAGCCAGTATTGGAAAGCTTGACACAGATGACAGCAAATAGTGGTTTTAAAGAGGCATTAGATAATATCGGCGTAGTATTTCAAGGCTTGGCCGCTGTTGCTCGTGTTGCTATTAGTGGCATATCAGGTGCATTTAGTGCCGGAGTTATTGCTGCAAGGTTATTAGGGCAAACGGTACAATCTATTGGATCCGTATTAACAGCCATTGGACCACCAGCTATAGCTACATTTGCCGGAATAACAACATATATGATTGCTTCTCGTATTGCCGCAGCTGCATTTACTAGCACAATAACCGTGCAAGGAGCTGCAATCGCCACTATAAATGCAGTTACAAAAGCTTGGGCGGTTACAACAGGTACGGTAAGGGCTGTATTTTTGGGAATAAGGACAGCTATTGCAACAGCCACAGCAGTTATGGGAGCATATAGGGCTGGAATATTGATTCTTAATGCTGCACAAGCTGCACATGCTGTTGGAGCGTTAGCGTCGGCAGGGGCAACGGCGGTATTTAATGCTGTATTAGCAGCCAATCCGATTGGTTTAGTTGTTGCAGTTTTAGCCGTATTAGTTGCTGCACTTGCTTCCAGTGAAATTGCCACTAATGGTTTTGGCGCTACTATGAAAAGCATATGGATGGGAATCGTCCATACAGTTACATGGGCTATTAATGGTATTCTCAGCATGATTAATGCGCTCATTCGTGGCATTAATGCTGTTTCAGGTAAAATAGCATCTGTTTTCAATACATCAGCAAGTAAAATTGATGAATTAAATTTGATTGATGCACAGGCGGCTGAAGATTTTGGCAATAATACTGCAGATTTATTCGGAAGTATTGGTGATAGCCTAAACCCTTCAACTGGTGGTGAAGTAGATTTCGGAAATGCCGGCGGTGATTATGGAACTGGTGGCAAAAAGGGAAAGAAGGGCAAAGGTGCTGGCAGTCACAAGGATGCTGAAAAAGAAGCAAAACGATTGCATCGTCAAATACTTGAATCGTGGACAGAGATGTTCGGGACCCGTGCTCAATTAGCGGAGCAATGGCGGGATAAGGAACTTGAAGAGTTAGAGAAATCTAAAGCAAACAATATCCACTATGAAGAGGATAAGCAAAAAATCATGGAAATGTATGCCCGCAAGCGTGAGGATGCGATGCATGAAGAGGCCAAACGATTGCGTGAATTACAAAACTCTATTCGTGATATGAATGTTGCGTTTAAGTTCAATACTGCTGAACGTGATTCAACCGGGGCACAATCGCCACTAACCAAGTTAGCTAAAGAGCAAGATGATGCGGTTAATTCGATTAAAGACAAATATCAGGAATTATCTGATAAATTTGCTGAAATGACGGAACGTGATAGGGCTGCATACATTAAGATGTTGCAAGATACTAACACGCCATATGAATTAGTGGGCAATCGTCTTACATTTAAAGAGCGTGAAAATGCAGAATTAATGGCGATGAATGAAAACTTTGAAAATCAAAGGCTTGATTTAATTCGTACAAGTGCCGAAGAAGAATGGGCAATTAAAGAAGCAATGCGTACACAAAATTTTGAAGCGCTACAACAGGCTTTGACTGATGAATATGTAGCGACCCAGCAAAATTATGAGTTACGAAAACAGCTTCTTGAAGAGTATCAGCAGGCGGTTATGGATAGCCATTTTAATAGTCAGCAGATGTTCTTTGATATGGCGAATGCAGGCATTGATAGCATGCAAGAGGGCATATCTAAATTGATACAGGGCACGCAAAGTTTAGAGAAAGCGTTTCAAAATATTGGAAATGCTATTTTAAAAACAATCGCGGATACTGTAGCTAAATGGATTGCGGCTCAACTTCAACAGATGATCTTCGGTAAAATGATGGCTAGCCAAACGGCTGCAGCAAATAATGCTGCATTACAGGCTCAGTTACCGTTAGCAACTCAACTAGCTCAACAAATGGCAATGGCTACATGGGGCGCTAGTGCTACAGCCGGCATGGCTGCATGGAGTGCTGCATCGGCTACAGGTGCTGCGATGAGTTCTGTTGCATCGCTAGCTGGACGACTTGGCAATATTGGTGGAGGTTTTGACATTGGAAGTGGTCCGCAAAAACTCGTACCAAATTTGAAGTTGGCAAGTGGTGGCCTAGCATATGGACGTACCTTTGCAGAGATTGGTGAAGGCAATTATCCGGAAGCAGTCGTTCCATTATCTGAACAGGTATTCGGGCAAATTGGTGAAGGTATTTCAAAGGCTGGAGGCGGTGGCGATGTGCATGTGCATGTCAATGCTATGGATGCTCAATCGTTTATGGGGTGGCTTGAATCGTCAGGCGGTCAAACCATACGCCAATTTTTAGTAGATAATAATCGTGAATTTACATCAACAGCGGGGACGTGGTAATCATGGCAGAGTTAAAAAAATTCCCTAACATCAATACATTTGCATGGGATTCAAGCAAAATGCAACATTGGGATGTAAAAACTAAGCGGAGTGGATCCGGTAGATTACGTACAATGACTACTCAGCAACTGCCACAATATACTATTTCCGCATCGTTTGCCGTATTGAATCAAGAGCAGTATGAAACGATGATGGGCTTTTATGCCACTGTAAAAGGTGGCTTAACCCCGTTTTTATGGCTTGACCCTGAGGACCATACGCAAAAAGGCATTCGACTTGGGACCGGGGCCGAGAATGAATGGCAAGCTGTTCGTAAATTCGGTGATTATATTGAACCTGTTGCATATGTTGAAAACGTTAAGCTATATGCTGACGGTCAAGAGGTTAGATGCACCACTGACAAAGGTGTTATACGTCTAGCAAGTGGGCAGACTGTATCTCCTACCGCAATTATTACGGCTGACTATACATATTATTGGAAGGTCGTATTTAGTGGCGACTTTACAGCCGACTTGAAATATAGAAACGTTTATAAATCTAAACCGTTCAAATTAGTTACAGCATGGTGAGGTGATAAAGTATGAAGCACGTTGATGAAATACTTAATAGTCATCTCAATAAGAATAAATCATTTGTTAGCTGTGATCTATATGAGCTGCAATTAGTGAGTGGAATCTCGTATTACTGGGCCGATACTGATGCTAATGTATCATATGGCGGTAAGTTATATCGAGGTGATGGGCCAATTATTACTCGGAACCAAATAAAAACACGCTCCGAAGTGGCCGTCGATAAATTAACTGTCAATATTTCTTGCAACAAGGATGACAAAATTGGTGGAGTTCCGATTATGGCGGTAGCTCATAATGGTGGATTCGATGGCGCCACTCTATCTTTAAAGAGAGCTTTTTTCGATGAGAAAAATCATATTATTGGGGTTGTTTCTTTGTTTACTGGAGAAGTTAATGTCAAACAGGGTGGAGGCCTTACATTACAGCTTGATGTCAAATCAGTTGTGCAAAGACTCAATACTGAGTTTCCGGGTAAGCGATATTATCCTCAATGTCCCTATAGCATTTATAGTTCTGAGTGTGGCGTAGATATTAAACAGTATCGAAAACGCATAAAAGTTGTATCAGTTCCGGCTACAAATACTATTACGATTGATTCTTCATTTAGCAATGGCTATTACAATGCTGGAGGTATTGAGTGGATAAATGGCCCTCTTGCAGGACAATCTACACAAATTATGGATAGTCAAAACGGACGTATTCGATATATGACCCCTGCCGATGCACAGCCACAAGTTGGCAATGAGGCCTATATATATCCGGGGTGTGCAAAAACACCTGAGGAATGTCGTTCAAAATTTAATAATTTTAATAGGAACAGGGCGACTCCATATGTTCCTTTAAAGGAGAGCATTCGATGAATATTATCAAACTACAGCGAGCAGATAGCGACAAGCCAAATACAAATGAAAGTACAGGCCAAAAAATCGCAAATGCTGCAATTAGGTGGCTTGGCACTCCTTATCAAAATAATGCGATGGTAAGAGGCGTTGGCGTTGATTGTGCGTATTTGCTAGTGGCTGCAGTTGTTGAATCCGGGCTTATGCCAAAGGATAAATTGAATATTGAGGATTACTCGAATGAGTGGCATTTGCACCATTCAGAAGAGAAATATCTTAAATATGTGGAACAGGTAGCCGACAAGGTGGATCTTGAAAATGACATACTTGAAATTGGTGACTTTTTACTCTATCAATTCGGTCGTTGCATTAGTCATGGCGCAATATACATTGGCAACGGGTTAGTTATTCACGCATTTGTTGATTACGGTGTAATATTTTCAAAGCTGGAAGATGTAATATTCAATGATAGTCGAGGGCGAAGCCGATTACGTGCCGTTTATCGATTTCGAGAGGAGGTGACACCATAATATGGGTTTTTGGCGTAGTCATAACTCAACTACAACAGCTGAGCGCATTAATGAATTTCAAATTAATAGTGCTTCGTATGGTGAAGTAGTTCCTGAAGTGTTAGGGACTACTCGACAATCCGGGAATGTAATTTATTATGATGATTTCACCGCCCACGAACATAAGTCAACTCAACGGACTGGCAAAGGTGGTGGTTCGAAACACACTAATATTACATATACCTATTCGGTAGCATGTGCTATTGGTTTATGTGAGGGGCCTATATCCGGTATTGGTAAAGTGTGGATAGATAAAGAAATATTTACATACCCACAAAGCGAAATCCAGCTTACCCTATTTGACGGTAGGCTAGGGCAGCAACCTTGGCCGTATGTAGTCAGCAAGCACCCTGAAAAGGCATTGCCATATAGTGGACTTGCATATATGGCTGGCGTTGTAGATCTTGGAGAGCGCGGGAGTTTGCCAAACTATAATTTTGAGGTTAAAGGCAAATTATTAGACACCGGTGATGGCATTGATGTAAATCCCGCAGATTACATTGTGCATATCTTAAAAGGGGTAGGCATTGATGCATCTCAAATTGAGGGGTTAGATAATTACAGACGGTATTGCAGGGCGGCTGATATATTGATTTCTACACCTCCAAATGAAGGTGCAAAGAAAGCACAGGCCATAATTAATGAAATCGCAGAAATTACAAATGCGATTTTATTTTGGTCTAATGACCGCTTAAAAATAGTACCTCTTGCAGATGAGTCAATCCGTGACTGGGATCCGCATTTACAGGTTCAGTATGATCTAACTGCCGATGATTTAATTCCGGGAAGCGATGGGCAGTTAGTAATTTATAAGCGAAAAGACACCTCCGAATGTTACAATCAGGCAACTGTTGAATTTTTAAATCGTGCTAACAACTACGAGAAAGAAACAGTATCATTCGAGGTTGTGGCTGATGTACAAAAAAATGGAATGCGTCCAGCATCCACTAAGCAAGCTCATTATTTGTATACGAAAGCAAGGGCTCAGTATTATGCCGAGCAATTAGCAATGAAGCGATTATATAGTCGCAATCAGTATACATTCCATTTATCATGGGAGTTTTGCAGATTGGAGCCCGGTGATATTGTGACCTTAACAGATGACATCTGTCAGTTAAATAAGCAAATTGTCATTATAACTGCAGTATCAGAGGCGGCAGATGGACAACTTGAAATTACTGCAGAGGGAAAACCACCCGGCACATATGCTCCAGCTAAATATAACGTTCATGAGAATGAACGACCTTTCATTGATTATAATATCCCGGCTCCGTCTGTTAATGACGTAGCAATATTTCAGACAGTTGGAGATGTTGGAGGGAATCAAGTATTCATAGGCGTTAATGCTCCGGATAATTGGGGCGGTTGTTCTGTTTGGCTGTCCGATGATAATCAACGTTATCGTCAAATTGGAGAGATAACCCAACAGGCTCGCATGGGGCGTATGAAATATGGATTTAGCCAAACTAATGATTTTTGCAATATAGTCCTTAATCGAGGAGTATTGCAAAATGGTACTCATATAGATGCTGAGCGTGGCAATACGCTATGCTGGGTAGGTGGTGAGGCTTTGAGTTATGAAACAGTGGAAATGCATACAGATAATTGGTATACGCTGAAAGGCCTTGTGCGGGGGCAATATGGCACAAAAGCCATTTCGCATAATGCTAATGAACGATTTATTCGTGTGGATGAAGCTATATTCAGGGCATCATATCGTCCTGAAGATGTTGGGAAAAAGATATACCTTAAATTCTCATCTCGCAATATGTTTGGTACTAATGAGCAAGGTCTCGATGAAGTACAGGCATATGAATACACGATTACTCCTTACTATATCCCTGAGGTCAATGAATTAGCTTTATATACAAAGTATTACAAAATTGGGGATGGGGTGCTCTCATATGATGTAGTTGCTACATTTACTGCTCCAGATTTAAACACGTTTGATACTGCTGAAGCATGGTATCGCGAAGGGGCTGGAGAGTGGAAATATGGAGGCAATGGCAACGGGCAAATCGTTATTAGTGGGTGTGAACTAGGCCATACATATGAGGTTAAAGTTAAGGTCAAAGATTCTCATGGCAACTATTCACAGGGACTTACTAAAAGTATTCTCGTGCAAATGAAAAGTGATGTACCAAATACCCCGCAAGGTTTTTCAGTAACATTTGGATCTGTAGCACAATTTAATTGGTTGGAAGTCCGCAATGCAGACATTGATTATTATGAGTTGCGAACAAATCTTAATCCGGGACAATCCGATGGATTAATTGGACGTAGTAATAATACGACATATGCTGGGATGCTAACCGAGCGACAAGGAAAAGTATATTTGTATGCTCACAATCCATCTAAAGGATATGGAGCACCCGCAAATGTCGAATATAACGTTCCTGTTCCTAAAGCACCTACAACATTTATTGCTAGAGCTGGCTTTGGTAGTGTAGGGGTACTTACAAATGCGATTCCAGCTAATTGTAAAGGGATGAATGTATATATTAATGAAACCGTGTATTTTTCAGCTACAAATGCAGTTACATTTCCATTGAATGTCGGTATATATCGAGTGCGGGTTGCCTTTGTTGATATTTTTGGTGAGGGTGCTAAAACGGCAGAGCAGCCAGTAGCGATTTTAGAAAAGATTCCGAAAGAATTGCTTGATACTGAAAGCCTTGGGCTGGATAAAATGGATAAAGCTATTGAATCCATGAAAAATGATGTATCAGCAGTTAAAAAGGTATCTGATGGCTTTGAATCCCGACTCACGGATTTAGCCAATGGGACTACTAAATCAATAAGCGATTTAAATAAACATGTTGAAAGTCGATTTACACAGCTGTCTGATGGATTTGATGCACGTATTACGGAAGCATTGGGCAAAATCGATGGTGATAAATTAATCGCACGCATCAATTTGAGTAAATCAGGCACACGTATTGATGGGAAACTATTCCATGTAACAAGTAAAACTGTATTTGATGCCAATGTAATTGCTAAAGGTATGATTCAAGCCAATGCAGTTACTGCGGAAAATATCGATACTCCATCACTATCTGCTATTTGTGCAACTATCGGAACATTACGAACTCGAACAACTGGGGCTCGCGTAGAGATTCAGGACAATTTAATCTCGGCTTATGATGAAGAAAATAATGTTAGAGTCAAGCTCGGGTGCTGGTAAAGGAGTATAAATAATGACACCTCATATCATAATATATGATAAAAATGGCAATATCATATTAAATCTAAAAGAACGTTTGACACGCATTGAAGGGCGTCAATATGTAAGTGCGGTGCCTAACGTTAAGAATACGATACGCGTTGAGGGACTGCAGTCCGGACAAAAGGTCTGGGCTGCAGCTATGGGGCAGTACCTAGTGGCAGAAGTTAAAGATAATGTTATTACATGGTACTTTTCCGTAACTCGTGAAACAAATTTATCTAATGGGCGGATTAACGGCTTTCAATATGAGGGGTGGGTTGTTTATGGAGTTTATTAATGTTAAAAACGAAGCTGGCACAACTATTATTAATGATAGTTATGATAATTTAGTTTATCTTAGCTTACCGAAACAAAAGGAGGCTGTACTGTGGACTGGAAGCAATAGAGCAGTGTCAGCTGATGTATTAATTCCTACGCAACTTAAAACGTATACTCCATTAATGGTGCCAACTATGCTATATCAATACGGAAATGGTGGTTCAAACGCTATTCGTATAACGTATATTACTCAGCCAAATTATCATGGTGAGGCTCCACTTATTGCAATATCTGTTCCACAGGGATATGAATTCAAAGCACAATGGATATGTCGCAAAAAAGAGGGACTCATAGCCCTTATTGTTGATGTTGTTAAGGGTGGAGCAATAATTACACAAGAAATGATTAATGAGGTAAAAAATGGCATTAAGTTTTATTGTTTCGGATATTTCGAGGACGTTGCAGCCAATGCGAATACACCTCGCATCAGATTCGTTGATAAGGCAGGAAGTAGCAAACTCAATATAGCTTTGCAGGTTTTAGGAAAGCACAAATTCTTCAAAACAAGCTGGAAAGATGAATACAATATCAAAAATGATGTGATCTATGATAGTCGTATTCGATATTTAAGGGTAATCGACCAATATCATCAAGATTGGTACAGTACATTGTCTAAGTATTCTCCTAACGAGCATACTAAAATGACTGTGCCATCTAAGTCATATGATTGTGATATTGCTGTAATTCCTATGTCTGTAGTTGATGCTGCGGTATGGGGCCCTAATCTTACGAAAGGCGATAATCAATCACATACTGGTAGTGTATGGCAAACTATTCATTTTACAGGTAAACGAAGTATTGAAATAAAATCATATCAAAAAATTTATTGGGATACTGTAACGCCATATCCTATGGGGTGTGCTGGACAGACGGCTACTCAATATATGGTTGTTGATGTTACTGGGTATGATAAAGCATCAGGGATGCCATTTAATTAAAGAGGTGATCTATGAACACAATAAAAAATGTATCTGAAACGATACATATAGGTTCTGATTTTAGACGTGCTTATATAGTGCAGGGGGATGTTGATTTAACAACTGCTACAGCAATTTGTAAAGTGCGTTCTCTAACAGGCAAATTGTTGGCAACAGCTGACTGCCATATTAGTGAGGATACAATTATTGTAACTATTAGAGGAGAAGATACATTAAAGATCTCAGACTCTATAAAAAAAGGTCAATATGATGTATTTATTGTTGGTAAAGATTATTCATATAAGTTAGTCATGGGCGATATTGAGTTCATCCATGACATCAGTTTACATTAAAGGAGAGCAAAAAAATGGCTATAAAAGGAAGTGTGAGAGCACCATATGTAATTGAAGTTCATGTTCCTGAGACAATTAACGTGAATGTAAATATACCCGGATTACAGGGAAAACCGGGCGAGGGAATATATGACTTTGTCAAACGACATGGCTTTACAGGTACTGAGGAAGATTTTTATAATTCCCTTAAACCTCAACAGCCTAATTTAGCTGGAATCGTGGCGGACCTAAAAAGCAAAAATATTCTTGTTAATAGTGGTATGCTTGATGCGGTATTATCTGCTATTGTTCATGCGTTGGCTGAACAGCCTTATACTCCACTCACATTTAATGAACCAAGAAAAGGGGATACGGAAATTCGAGTATCCGGGCAAGATGGCTTTAAAGTTCGAGTGCGTGGTGAGGCAGAATCCGTTGAAATCCAATCCGGGAGTGCAACTATTAAAATTCAGCCTTATGGCGCAGATGATATTTATCTTGAATACCTTAACTTAATTGAGCATGTCGTTGACACTGTTAAAATCAAAGGTCTTGTTGAATTTAATCCGGAAACGGCTACAGAGATTTTGCCTAAGCAGTTCTACGGCCGTAGCGATTTGGAAGGTGAACTCACCTGTCCGAATGTTGTTAAAGTTGGTGCATTAGCATTTGTTGGAACCGATCACAACATTATCAATTTGCCTAAGGCCACTGATATTGATAGGGATGCTTTCGCTAACAGTTCTCTTGCCGTAATCAATATCCCCGCATTTGTATGGGCAGATGATAACCTTGATTTAAAATCTTATGACCTTATTAGGGTTAATAAAATGACTGTTAGCGAGGAATCTCGCCCACCACGAAATGTCATGATGCAGAAAATTTCATTAGAGGTCTACAATCCAGATCACAGCAAAAAATGGAACCTTTATAGTGAAAAGTGGGAACAGGCATAATTCAATAATAGGGGAGAGTTGAATGAATACATTATTAGTATCTATTACTGATTTTATTCAGTTAGCTTGGGAGCGGCTCACTGATGGATTTGCAATTAAAACTGTAATGGCTATATTTGCTACTATTGGCATATGGCTTTTAGGATTAAAGCATGTTCAGGTGTTGGGAATTTTTATTTGTTTAGTGTTCATTGATTTGCTTACAAAGTGGGTGGCGATTGCATATCAGATGTTGTTAGATATGGGGGCGAGTCCGGAAAATATCAGAATGACTGATAAATACTGGGCCATTCCTGCTGCATTTGGGAAAGGGCTCATATCATCTAAGCATATGCGTAAGCCGTTTGGGGATAAAGTACTATCCTATGTATTGCTTACGTCAGCAGCATGGTGCTTTGATTATATGGCACAGCCCTATACGTTCGCCGTAACCCTTGTATGGACTTATTTAGGTGGTACAGAATTAACCTCTATATTGGAAAATATGCGGGATGGAGGCAATCCACTTGCGAGCAAATTATTGGATATAGTTAATGAAAAGCTTGATTCTATTTTAAAAAGAAAATAATTTTTGTAGGCACTGGCACATATGCTGGTGCCTATTTTATTAAAGGAGGAAATGGATATGAAAATTGGTACTTATTTTGATGATTATGAGTTCTCTTGTAGTTGTCATAGACATGCTCAGGACGGCCAAGGCCATAATGTGTTGGACCACATTATAGACAAACGTCTGGTGGATCTATTAGACGCAATTCGTGAGCGTATTGGTCAACCTATCACAATCAATAGCGGTTATCGCTGTCCAGAGCATAATGAAGAAGTTGGTGGGGTGTCTAACTCCCAGCACGTTGAAGGCACTGCCGCAGATATCACATATGATGGGGTTGATGTAGACTATCTAGCCCAAGTAGCTGAGGAGTGTGGTAATGAGCTAGGTATTGAGGGCGGCATTGGCCGATACTACCGCCAGGACTTTGTACATGTTGATGTGCGGGGATATGCTGCACGTTGGGATGATTTATAATCGGAGGTTGAAATGAATGAAACATCAATCATTACTAAAATTAGAAATTTGTTTCAAAAGCCTATTGTTCGTGATATTTGTATTGTTGTTTTCATTGGTGTTTTCTTGTACAGTTTTTGCAGAACAGCCGAGTATGTCTACACAAACTGGTTTGGACGAACCAACCATAACCGTGCCATTGACGCAGTGGAACAAGGTAAAAAATCAAACGAGTCAAGCATTGAGCTTAATAGACGCATCCAATCTGAAATTGACCGAAGCACAATCCTTAACCATGAGGCAGAGCGACGAATTGAACAGATTGAAGTCTATCAACGAGAAGCAAGCGAACGAATTGATGAAAGCAAAGCAAGACTCGATGAAGCAAAACGACTACTTGAATCAAACCAACAAATATTTAGAGATTGCGAACAAGGAAATTCAGCAATCAAAGAGAACGGAGGCTCGACTCCATAGGCAACGGGATATATGGGCCGTTGTTGCTGGTGCAGCTACTTTAGGGGCCATAGTGGCTGCAGCTAAATAATACTATTATATATAAAGCCTGTTAGAATATTTTTGATGTTCTAACAGGCTTTATTTTTTTGCCTAAATAATATTATGCTTTCAATTTCTTGTCAGATAAATAAAATTCTAGGCTAATTGGATATTTTGAACGTCTAATAATACATACAAAGTTCGTATTTAGCTTAAAACGGTTCACCAAATTAAAGCATCACAGTAATGTGGTGCTTTTTTATTTTGCTTTTTATATGTATATAAAGGACCCTACATATTTATGTAGGGTCCTTTTATGAGCTAATGATCTTTATTTAATTAACTAAGTTTTATTATTTCGCATGTGGCTGATCTGATTCAGCTACTACGTTAACGACGATTTCTTGATCTGCAGAAATAAGATTCATAATGATGGGGATTGGCTGTTCGATGGCTTCAGCTATACTTTTAATTTGTCGCATTGCAACAGGATAAGGTGTTGTTCTATCACTTTGAAATAATTCTTCCAATTGGGTGATTTCTGCTTGACTTAGATTCGATTTATTTGCGAATTCTTCAACTGTCATATTATGTTGTTCGCGATAGCTTTTAATGATTTCACCGATATACATAATCGCCTCCACTTGAATTATATTAATACATTTTTATTTTATGTGAAAGTTCGATAAAACTCAAGTTAGATTGAAATGATACTTCATATTATTGATACATAATGGTTTTATATTATAAGATGAACATATAATGATACTGATATATATGGAAATGAAAAGAGGTTTGCTATGAAGACGAATAGAAAACAACTTTTAATTGTTTATATATGTTTAGCATTAGGGGCTTGGAGTGCTAGCGCTGGCATCAGCTTTAGTCAATCAAATAGAGATACGAATCAAACGCGTCGAGATAATACGATAATACAGCATAAGTCTGAAAAAACTGTTGACGATTCTGACCAAGGCAGTCCTGTTATTGCATCGTATTACAAAGATGGCAAAAAAAAGAAGAAAAAGAGTACTGCTGCTGATGAGACTAAGCTTTCAGAGAAACAAAAAGCAACTAAAGAATTGAATGAACATTCTTGGGTAGAAGAAGCGGGAAAACATCCCTTACCGTATGCGGTTGTGGAAGGGAACGCGGTCAGTGAAGAAGAGTTAGCCCACTGGTGGAAGGTTTTTAATGATCCCGTATTGGATCAATTAATTGATTTGACCCTCAAAAATAATCGGCAGTTAGAGGTAGCTCGTTCTCGAGTTAGACAAGGACGGTTACAGTTGGGTATTGCTGAAGCACAGCGATTACCTTGGCTAGATGCTTCCGGTTCATGGTCGGCTAATAGAGGTCAGGGTGAATGGGATTCAGACCGAGAAGCGATAAAGAATTTACCTATATCTGATAAGATGACGAGAAATGTAGAAACCGGTAAATTGGGAATTGATGCGCGATGGGAAATTGATATATTCGGAAGACAAAAAGCAAAATCACGTGCTGCATCGAATTCGTTACAAGCATCACAGGCGGATTTATATTCCACCTGGGTATCTTTGAGCGCGGAAACCGCATTACAGTATATGTCGTTAAGAACTTTACAGGAGCAATTGCGCATAACAGAAGATGATGTGAAACGTCAACAGGAAGCGTTGGAACTGATTAAGATAAATAATCAGTCTGGTATTATTAATGAATTACCTGTGCAACAGGCTACATATGCATTATCTCAGACTCAAGCGGAGATTCCTTCATTAAAGAAAAATATAGCTTCCACAATGGCTGCTCTTTCTATATTGACGGGAACAGTTCCAGGCGAAGTCGATGGGTTATTGACGGATAATGCTTCGTTACCGACGGTGGATCCGCATATGTTTATCGGCATACCGGCGGAAGCTTTGCGGCAACGACCGGATATACAGGCGGCTGAACGACGTATTGCGGCACAACAGCAGAAAACGAAGTCCGCAAAGGATGATCTTAAGCCTAGATTTTCACTGAATGGCAGTATAGGATTGGAGTCGTTTGCATCGGGTGGACTCGTTTCAGTCATCGGGAAGATGATAGGGATAGGACCGTCAATAACAATGCCTATTTTTCATGCCGGAGCTATCCGGAAGAATATAAAAGTACAAACGGAAAAGGAACAGGAATACTTGGCACTTTACGAAGAGACTGTTTTGAAAGCTGTCGGGGAGGTCCGAAATGCGGTGACGGATGCATCTCAGGATCATATTAAGTCTGAGGAATTAAAATCTGCTGTAGAATCTGCACAGCAAGCGGAATCATTGGCTCAAATTAATTTTGACTCTGGTATTAGTGACTACTTAAGTGTTCTTGATGCGCGACGAAATGTATTGTCTGTTAGACGGCAATATATCATGAGTCGAGGGCAAGAGTTTGCTGATACTATTCGTTTATTCAAATCCTTAGGCGGTGGTTGGGAAGCTATGGACATCGATCAGGCGGCAGAGGCGGATTCGCATGCTAAGAAATAGTGTCAGAAGCGGGGAATGATTATGAAAGAGAAACTTGATGTTCTTAAACGTTGGATGGCGAATAATAGAAAAAAGTGTATAAGTATAATAATTGCTCTTCTAATTATTCTGGGCGGTGCAGGTTATTATGCTTATTATCAATATGAAGCGTATATGGCGGCTCATCACATTGTGTTGCAAGGCAATGTGAATCTGCGGGAAGTGAATGTTGCATTCCGGGGCAGTGATCGAATTTCCAGCCTTTTAGTGGATGAAGGGGCGGTCGTAACCAAGGGGCAGATATTAGGATATTTAAATTCTGATGAATTGAATCTTGCTGTACAGCAGGCTAAGGCTACCATTGCAGCACAGGAAGCGGTAGTGGCTAAGTTGCAGGCAGGGAGCAGACCTGAAGAAATTGCCCAGGCATCGGCACGAGTTACATCTGCAGAGGCTTCGCTGGCTCAATCGAAGCAGGAGTCCGATAAGCTGCAAAAATCCTATAATGCTTCAAATGGTAAGGCCGTCAGTCGACAGTCTGTAGATGATATACAGGCGAAGGTGAAAGTATCGGAAGCCAAATTAAATGAGGCTCAGCAAGCATACAATTTAGCTGTCGCAGGGCCAAGACAGGAAGATATAGCACAGGCCCAAGCACAATTGGATTCGATGAAAAGCGAATTGGCTCGTCAGGAGTTTTTGTTAAACCAAACTGTCTTAACGGCTCCTATAGACGGTGTTATAACGGCCCGATTATTACAGGTCGGTGATATGGCTTCACCGAGTACACCTGTATTTAAGTTGGCTGAGAATACCAAAAAGTGGGTTCGTGTATATGTGAACGAACGGGATTTAGGGAAAATTTATAACGGTATGGATGCGAATGTGACGACGGATACTAATAAGAATGAACCGATTCACGGCACAATCGGATATATTTCTTCCGTAGCGGAATTTACACCTAAATCGGTAGAAACGGAGGATGTGCGTACTACCCTTGTGTATGAAGTGCGGGTCTATGTGGATGACCCTGATAATCGTCTCCGTTTAGGAATGCCTGCCACTGTTTCCATTGATATATAGAGGTGTGCGGTGAATGATGTATATGCAATCGAAGCGTCACAATTATATAAAGAATTTCCCATTGTCGGAGCTGATCCTATAATAGCATTGGACCATCTGGATTTTAAAATTCGGAAAGGCTGTTTAACTGCATTGGTTGGTCCAGATGGGGCGGGAAAAACGACTTTGATTCGTTTGATAGCCGGTTTATTGGATGCCACGGCTGGTTCTTTAGATGTCCTCGGAATGGATGTGAAAGCATATTCGCAGAAAGTTCAAGATAGACTCAGCTATATGCCTCAAAAGTTTGGGCTTTATGAGGAATTATCGGTCAGTGAAAACATGAATCTCTATGCAGATTTACACGGTATTCCTTTGCATGTGAGAATGGAGCGGTTTGAAAAATTACTGCATATGACGGGGCTAGCCAAATTTACTAAGCGTCAAGCTGGTAAATTGTCAGGCGGTATGAAGCAAAAGCTTAGCCTAGCCTGTACATTGGTGCGTTCTCCAGAGCTTTTACTGCTCGATGAACCTACCGTAGGGGTTGATCCATTTTCAAGGCGGGAGTTATGGGAGATTTTAGAGTCGTTAGTACGTACAGATGGAATCAGCGTACTTGTTAGTACTGCATACTTAGATGAGGCGGAGCGTTGTAAAGATGTTTTCGTCCTTAATAAAGGGCGGTTTTTAGCAACTGGGACACCGCATGAATTGACTCAAATGTCTGAGGGGCGATGCTTTCAGGTAAAAATTCCGAAGTCATTGAGCATGCGAAATGTACAGGCCGCATTGATGGATGATAGAAAATGCGTGGCAGATGCAGTTCCGGAGGCTGGTACCGTACGATATATAAAAACGAAAGAAATGCTTTCAATTCCTTGGCTTAGCGAGTACGGTATGGAGGAACAATCAGTTCAAAGCCGTTTGGAAGATACCTTTATGATGCTATTAAAAGAGGATGAGTTTACTTTGAAACAGAGGACTTCCCTCTTAGATGCTATCGATATGGATTTGGATGAAAGTGCGATAGAGAAAGAACGAAAGCGTTTGTTGTCCCCAAATGAAATGGTTGAGCGTCCAATAGAAATTTCTGTATCTCATTTGGTGAGAACATTCGGTGATTTTACGGCGGTGGCCAATACCTCTTTTACGGTGCAGCGCGGAGAAGTATTCGGATTGCTTGGACCAAATGGAGCCGGCAAGACGACGACATTTCGTATGCTGTGCGGCTTATTGCCTGTAACGAGCGGGGATTTACGCGTAGCTGGAGTTGATGTCGTTAAATCTCGTACAGCAGCAAGAAGCAATTTCGGATATGTAGCGCAAAAGTTTTCTTTGTACGGCAATTTGTCCGTTATGGAAAATCTGGATTTTTTTGCTGGTGTGTATGGTTTATACGGTCAAAAAAAGGATGATCGAATAGAAGCTGTGATCAAGGAGTTTCGTCTGAATGATGTGAGAGATATGATAGCCGGTGATTTGCCTGGTGGTTATAAACAGCGTTTGTCCATGGCAGCTGCCTTAATGCATGAACCTAAGATTCTTTTCTTGGATGAGCCCACAAGTGGTATTGATCCTCTTACACGTCGTAATTTCTGGCGACAGATTACTTCTTTATCAAAAGGAGGAACAACGATTATTATTACGACTCATTTTATGGATGAATCGGAATATTGTGACCGCATTATGATTCAGGATGCAGGGAAACTCGTTGTACTGGGAACACCTGATGAGGTTAGACGGACTGCCGGCAACGAGACTTGTACTATGAATGAAGCGTTTATCTCCGTCATACTGAAAAAACGCGAACAGGAGGAGGACGTATGAACGGATTTATAAGACGGTTTTCCTCATTGGTATACAAGGAGACCTTACAAGTATTGCGTGACCCTAGCACTATTCTGTTGGGGGTTGTGCTACCTATACTACTTATCATCCTCATCGGCTCAGGGGTAACTTTGGATGTTAAACACGTGCCGATAGCAGTGGTTATGGAGCGGCAAGATTCTATGACCCAGAGTGTGTATGACTCCTTATATGGCTCTGAGTACTTTCAACCTATAGCGGTTCGCGATAGAAAGACGGCGGAACTATTGCTAGAAAAACGAAAGGTAGATGCTATACTGGTGATTCCACAGGATTTTTCGTCTCAAGTTATGCGCGGACAAGGAAAGGTACAGGGAATCTACTACGGTGTCGATACTTCGGTAGCGATGAGCGTAGAAAGTTATGTAAACTCAGCTATTAATTTATGGGCCGTTAAGAATATTCCGTTTATGTTACGTGGTGGATATATAACAATGAACCATCGCATGTGGTTTAATGAGGCAAATACAAGTACCTGGTTTTTGATTCCTGGGCTCATCATGATTATCATGACGATTGTATCCGTCTTTCTCACGGCGGTTGTTATGGCTAGAGAATGGGAGCGTGGTACGTTCGAGGCTTTATTCGTTACACCAGTTAAGCCTATTGAAATTATTTTGGCTAAGGTAGTGCCTTATTATGTATTGGCCATGTTAGGGCTATTGTTTTGCCTCGGTGTATCGTATTTCTTTTATGAAGTACCGATGCGTGGTTCCTTATGGATCATCTGCATCGTATCCACATTGTATTTGATTGTTTCCTTAAATATGGGATTACTTATATCTGCGTTTACGAAGAAACAGTTCTTGGCTTGTCAAATGGCGTTACTTACCAGTTTTTTACCAGCTTTAATATTGACGGGTTTTTTATTTGATCCACACTCACAACCTGTGGTGATTCAATATATTTCACGGCTTTTACCTCCTACATATTTTTTAGAATTACTGAAATCATTGTTCCTCGGTGGAAATAACTGGTATTTGATCATTAAAAATAGTGCCGTATTATCGGGATTTGCTATTTGCTTTACAATATTGACGATTTATATTACGCGGAAGAAGGTGGAATAATGAATTGGCGCCTGTATTGGAATCAAATTGTCTCCATCATATGGAAAGAGCTATTAGCCACCTTCAAAGATCCGAAAACTCGTATAGTCTTACTATTACCGGTTCTTATTCAAGGATTCCTCTTCGGTTATGCCGCAACCTATAATCTCAACAAAGTTCCCTATGTATTGATTGATGAAAGTCATACGCAGACCGCAGCTGCACTAGAATCGACTATTAATTCATCAGGTGTTTTCGAACTGTATCAGTCTGCGAACTCTCCGGATATAATTGCACCACTAATAGACTCCAACAAAGTTATTATGGCTGTTATCATACCTCAAGATTTTGAAGAAAAATTAAAGCATAAACAACCTACATCTATCACTGTTATTGCAAATGGGACGAACACAATGACCTCAGGTCTTGTCGCAGCCTATATGGGGCAAATCATTTCTCAATTCAATCAGACTTGGTTAGGTATTGAACATAAGGGAATCACGATTGAATCTCGTACCTGGTACAATGAAAATCAGCAGTCTTCATGGACTTTCTTGACAGGTCTCGTCATATTGATCAGTATGACACAAGTTATCATGTTGGGTGGCTTATCTGTGGCAAGAGAACGAGAACAGGGGACCTTTGATCAATTATTGGTGACACCTGTATCATCTATGCAAATTTTGATTGCAAAGTCTATACCACCCATGATAATAGGACTGTTTCAAAGTACTGTATTGTTATTAATAGCCATGTTTTGGTTTAAAGTTCCATTTCGGGGCAACATATTTCTTGTGTATGCTGTGTTGTTTACATTTATAAGTAGTAGCATTGGATTGGGATTATCTATTTCGGCTATTGCAAAAAATATGCAGCAAGTTCTCGTATATGTTTTTGTCTTTCTTTTTCCACTAGCCTTATTGTCCGGATTAATCACACCTGTACATAATATGCCGAAAATATTGCAATATCTTACATATGGAAATCCTATGCGTTTTTCTGTTGATGCAATGCGCAGGATTTATCTAGAAGGTGCAGGATTGACGGATATTTGGTTTAACTTTATTCCTATGATTATATTAACTATTGTTACTATGTCAATGGCGGGGTGGTTGTTTAGAAATCGTGTGGGATAAGTTTGTTTTCTAGCTAGTTGAATTATTAATTTCTGTTATAACAATACGGCAGACCTATATAGCATTTTTTTATTAATAAATATGCTACTGCCGTATTGACTAAATGAATGTAGACTGTTAGAATAAAGGCATAGAAAATATCATATTTGGGAATAGGTGCTGAAAAGCATAATAGAGAAGCCGGTTAAAGGCCGGCACGGTCCCGCCACTGTATGGTCGAGCGAGTCTAAATTAAGTCACTGGGAAACTGGGAAGGCTAGATTAGCGATGACGCCGAGTCAGGAGAACTGCCTATTCAACATTCACCATTTGACCTACGAGAGATAGGGAGGAGAAGTTAATAGCTCCTTTTTACGTACCCGTAAAAAGGATTTTTTAGTTCTATTGAATCTAAATTGCATTATAGTTGATTTAGATTTTAGTTCTATACGACCTAAATGTCGTGCTATGGTCATGGTGGATTACCTTTTTGGTATTACCAGCATGACATATGTTATGACTGTTAATATATTTTATGGTAAATGTAGGGCATGCATTTATTCATCATCATCCTAAAAAAGAGGCTGACCCAGGGTTCTAGTAGTTCGGATTCTGGGTCAGTCTCTTTTTATTTTGCAAATATTAATTATCGGTAAGATCTTTTAGATAGAGGTCTGTAGCGTTAAGCTTTAGATGAAGTGTAAATAGATATAGAATCGTAGAATAATTAAGAGCTTTTAGTTTTAGAATTTGTTTTAGGTTTACGTAAATCATAAGGTTTAGATAGTTGTTTTTCTTTGAATCTATTTTTAGATGTATGAATTTTAAGTCATTTATAAAAAAATGATTGACGATGAATTCCATACATGATATTATTATTTCAGTTGAGACGCGGGAGTGGCGGAATTGGCAGACGCACCAGACTTAGGATCTGGCGCCTTACGGCGTGGGGGTTCAAGTCCCTTCTCCCGCACCAACTTTATTGCACCTTTAGAGGTGTATTTTTTTTGCCTAAAATTAAGTAGTTAATGTGGATATTCATATCGATAAACACTTGTAATTTAATAGTAGGGTAGGTACAGAATTAACTACTACATTATATGTTATAATAAATGAGTTAGAACTATTTAATTAATACAATCATAGTAATACTATATGGTGCAGTATGAATAATACATTAACAAAACTGCTTTCACAGAACCCATCCTTTGTGGATGGGCTAAACGCATTTCAGCGTAAAGGAAAGTCGGTCATATATGGGCTTAGTGGATCTCAAAAGAGTTTCCTTTTAAATCAAGCTTTTTCTGCAGGTCTTAAAAAGCCTGTAGTCATCGTAGTTCATGATAAGGATCATAAGGAGATGTGGGAGCGAGATTTAGCTTTCTTTTGGCCTAATGTGCCAGTCCAATCATTTCCTATAACAGATCATGTAGACTTTACAACTGTAGCACGTAGTCTTGAAAATCAAGGTGCACAAATGCGAGCATTAGCATTATTAGCATGGCAAGAGCCGGCAGTAGTCATTGCCAATGCTGAAGAGGTTACACAATATGTTGTATCCCCTCATTATTTAAAGGGGCAATCGTTGCATTTTGCTTTGAATGATGCAATTGAACGTGATGTAGCTCTTGAACAGCTCGTAACAATTGGATATGAACGCGTAGACCAGGTGGAACAACGTGGTCATTTTGCTGTGCGCGGAGATATTTTGGATATTTATCCTGTAAATAGTGATCATCCGATTCGTATTGAATTCTTTGGAGATGAGATTGATACATTGCGTTTCTTCTCTGTTGAGAATCAACGTTCTATTGAACAAATCGAATCCTATACGGTGACGCCTTTCTTTCTTGGTCAAAGTGATGCGGATAGCACTCTATTATCTTATGTGAAAGATGGCACTTTGATTTATGATGAGCCAGGTCGTATTCAAGAGGCATTAAAGAAATTCTTAAAAGAAGATCCTACACATCGGAAAAATCATTGTGATTGGAATGAACTACAACGCACTGTAGATGCTACGAATCAAGTGGCTTTCACATTTATGCAACAACGTTCTATTGGTCTCACTGGATTTAACCCTATTGGTATTCAAGGGAAGACGATGACGAGCTTTGAGCGTCAAATTCCCCTATTAACAGATGAAATTAAACAATGGCATCGTTTAAATCATCAAGTGGTACTAGTACTAAATAATCAGCAACGACGAGAAGGTATTGAGCGCGCCCTTGAAGGGGAGAATATTGCATTTATTCATAGTGATACATGGATAGCAAAGCCAAACACTGTCGTTATTTTAAAGGGCTTATTAACAGATGGTTTTGAATTGCCCAATAGCCATCTCGTAGTTGTCGTAGAAGGTAATATTTACGGACAGCAAAAGCGCAAGCTTCGTAATAAGCCTAAAAAGGGCCAAGAAATCAATTATTTTACAGATTTAACGCCTGGTGACTATGTAGTACATAATATGCATGGTATCGGCAAGTATATTGGTCTTAAAACAATTGAGACGGAAGGCATTCACCGCGATTATATTGAGATTGCTTATGCTGGAACGGACAAACTGTTCTTACCAGCTAATAATTTAGATCAACTGCAAAAATATATTGGCAACGAAGGTGATGTGCCACGTATTAATAAGATGGGTGGCCGTGACTGGAGCAAGGTTGTTACAAAGGCAAAAAAATCTATTGATGATTTAGCAGATAAACTCGTTGAGATATATGCACAACGAGAAATCACAGAAGGTTTTGCATTCTTGCCAGACCAACCATGGCAGCAAGAGTTTGAAGATGCATTCCCATATGAGGAAACGGAAGACCAATTACAGGCTACCGCAGAGATTAAAGAATCCATGGAAAGACCTGTTCCTATGGATCGCCTGCTCGCTGGTGATGTAGGTTTTGGTAAAACGGAAGTGGCTATGCGCGCCATTTTCAAGGCTGTTATGAGCGGAAAACAAGTAGCAGTACTTGTACCAACTACGGTTTTAGCACAGCAACATTTCCAAACTTTTTTGAATCGCTTTGCTCCATTTGGGGTGAAAGTAGATGTGCTTAATCGATTCCGAACTACATCAGAGAAAAAACAAATTCTTAAAGGCGTAGAGGATGGATCTATTGATGTTCTTATTGGAACTCATTCATTACTTAACAAAAAGGTGGTATTCAAAGACTTAGGTATGCTTGTTGTAGACGAGGAGCAACGTTTTGGGGTAGCACAAAAAGAAAAGTGGAAAGAGTGGGCTAGCAATATCGATGTACTCACTTTGAGTGCTACACCGATTCCGCGGACTTTACATATGTCCCTCGTTGGCGTTCGAGAAATGTCTGTTATCAATACTCCGCCAGAGGAGCGTTTGCCTGTTCAAACCTATGTGGTGGAATATGATATGAATCTCATAGCAGATGCTATCAAACGAGAACTTGCAAGAGGTGGACAGGTTTATTTCGTATATAATCGGGTCGCATCCATTAATCACATGGGAGAACTATTAGAATCTGCATTACCTGGCTTGCGTTATGCTATTGCTCATGGACAGATGACAGGCCGTCAAATTGAGGAGATTATGACCGATTTCTATGAAGGCCATTATGATGTACTCTTGTCCACGAGCATTATTGAAACCGGTTTAGATATTCCTAATGCAAATACTATCATCATTTATGATGCGGATCGCTTAGGTTTATCTCAACTATACCAAATGCGAGGTCGGGTAGGACGCTCTCGTAGACGTGCTTATGCATACTTTATGTATCGGCCAGATAAAATACTTTCAGAGGCAGCTGAAAAGCGTTTAAAAGCCATAGAGGAGTTTACCGAGCTCGGCGCAGGATTTAAGTTAGCCATGAGAGATTTAGAGATTCGCGGTGCCGGCAATCTATTAGGTTCACAGCAACATGGTAATATCGCCTCTGTCGGCTTTGGTATGTACGTGAGCATGTTAGAAGAAGCGATTGCAAAGACTCAAAATAAAGAAGTTGAGCGAGATGTATCCATTGATCCAGCTATCGACTTAGAGGTAGATGCGTTTATTGACGATGCGTATATCAAAGATAGCGCACGTAAGATTTCTGTATATCAACGATTGTTACATATTAAATCTAAAGAGCAACTCGACGATATGACAGACGAGCTCATTGATCGCTTTGGTACTCCAACCGATCCAGTAGACCGTTTGTTGCGCATTGCTCAAATTAAGGAGCAAGCACGTCTACTGGGCATTAAAAGTATCGTCCGTAGAGATAAGCAGCTCACCATCCATTGGTATGACGATTCAAAAATGGTCGATTGGGACATGGGGGCTGTACGAGAAGAGTTATGGAAAAAAATGAAGTTTATGGACACCAAGCCAACCACATTATATGTGAATCTTAATGGCATGAAAGGTTCTATTTTGACCATTACGGAAGCGGTGATAAAGGCTCTTAGCCACAAGTCACCGACTAAGGAGGGCTTATGAATCGATTTTTAAAAGGAGCCATGATTTTAACCTTAGCCGGTATTATCGTGAAGGTCATTGGTGCGTTTAGTAAGGTTCTTATCGCACGGATTTTAGGTGGTGAAGGAATTGGCCTATATATGATGGCCTATCCAATCTATCAAATTATCGTTAGTATTTCTGCGGCAGGTATTCCTGTAGCCATATCTATTATGATTGCAGAGAAACTTGCTAATGATGATATGCGAGGCGTACAACAAGTATTTTCCGTATCTTTAAGGGTACTCGCTATATTAGGGCTGGTATTTAGTTTGGCCTTATATGGTAGTGCGCAATGGCTCGTAGACAATCAAATCATCACCGATCCACGTGCTTTAATTGCTATTCAGCTATTATCTCCAGCCATTTTTGTAGTGACCATCCTGAGCTGTTTTAGAGGGTATTTCCAAGGTTTCCAGTATATGGTGCCTACTGGTACGAGTCAAGTATTTGAACAAATCTTTCGCGTGTCTTCTATGGTAGGTTTGGCATACTACTTCATTGATCGTGGACTCCATTTGGCGGCAGGTGGTGCGACCTTTGCTACATTCCCAGGCGTATTGGCAGGGTTACTGGTATTAATTTATTTTTACTACCGACAACGTAATGTTCGAGAGAAGATGCTTTCACAACAGAATCCTAATGCTATTTGTGAAAGTAATGGCACCGTAGTTAAACGCTTGTTTAGCCTTGCTATACCTGTTTCTATGGCGAATATTATGCTTCCTATGGTATCACTCATTGATACATTTATCGTCCCAAAACGATTGATGGATATTGGATACTATCTCAATGAAGCAACCACACAATTTGGCTATTTAACGGGTATGGCAACATCGCTGATTGGGTTGCCAATTATTCTAACTACGTCCTTAGCCGCTAGTCTTGTACCAGCCGTATCTGAGGCCCATACTCAAGGTGATGTACATCGCATCGTGAAACGAGCGGAAACGGCGATTAAAATTGCTAATATGTTTACGATTCCAGCCTGTATTGGTCTCTGTATGCTAGCTACGCCAATATCGCAATTAATATATGCAACACCCCACGCAGGGCCTGTTATTGCTGTTATTAGCTTGAGTATTGTGTTCCTCGGTTGGCAGCAGGTTACTGCAGGTGTTTTACAAGGGTTAGGAAGGACAGTAATTCCTATGGTATCGATTTTTATCGGCTTATTAGTGAAGACATTCTTAGATTATGAGTTGACAGGCAGTGTTGAGTTGGGCATTAATGGTGCGGCTTGGGCGACGAATTTAAACTTTGCTATTGCAGCGCTTATTAATTATATTTTTGTAAAAAGATATGTAGGTTCGGTACTGAACACATTAGAGTTATTAAAAATAATAGTATCTGCCATGGCCATGGGCGGTGCTACACAAGTCATCTATGTGAGCACTGTTGATTTATTAGGCAATGGTGGCGCTGTGGCTGCAGCAATTGTAGTGGCTATTTTTGTATATGGTTTATCGTTATGGCTTACTAAAGCTGTCGTAAAAGATGATATATACCATTTCCCAATCATAGGCAAGCGCTTACAAGCTCGACGCAATAGGGAGGAAGCAAAGCTATATGAAGAACAATATTGATATTCAACCTTTAGTCGATGTAGTGAAAACTTTGCGTGCACCAAATGGCTGTCCTTGGGATCAAAAGCAAACGCATGAATCTTTACGTCGCTATTTTATAGAGGAAACCTACGAAGTGGTAGATGCCATTGATAATAAAGATATGCCGAATCTTCGTGAAGAGTTAGGTGATGTATTATTGCAAGTTGTTTTTCACAGTCAATTGGCAGAGGAGGCTGGTCATTTTACACTTCAAGACGTAATTAATGATGTCGCTGAAAAAATGATTCGTCGTCATCCTCGTGTTTTTAGCCCAGAAAATGATGAAAAATCATACACTTGGGATGAATTAAAGGCACAAGAAAAGAAAAATATTCAAAATTCTGTATTGGATGGTGTATCGAAAAGTTTACCTGCTTTAATGGCGGCTTATAAGCTCCAAGAAAAGGCTGCAAAGCTAGGATTTGACTGGGATGAGCTTGATCCTGTTTGGGCTAAAGTTTCCGAAGAAATGGGGGAATTTAAGGAGGCTATTGACCAAAATGATAGAGAAAATATGGAAAAAGAAGCAGGAGATGTGCTTTTTTCCTTGATTAATCTATTCAGATGGTATAAAATAAGCGGTGAAAATGCACTAAATCGCACAAACACAAAGTTCCGACAGCGTTTTTTACATGTAGAGGCTTGTGTTAACCAAAGCGATCGCTCATGGGAAGACTTTTCATTAGCTGAGCTCGATGCTTTTTGGGAGGAGGCTAAAGTGCAGGAAAAGTAACCTAGAGGTTTATACACTTCTAAGGTATTGTATTTTTAAGGAGGTTCTGTCATGAACAAAACAGAATTAATCGCAAGTGTTGCACAAAAAACTGAATTAACTAAAAAAGATGCTGAAAAAGCAGTAAAAGCTGTATTTGACACAGTAGCTCAAGAATTAGCAGCTGGTGGCAAAGTACAAGTTATCGGCTTCGGTACTTTCGAAGTTCGTGAACGCGCAGCTCGTGAAGGCCGTAACCCACAAAACGGTAAAACTATCACAATTGCAGCTTCCAAATCCCCTGCATTCAAAGCTGGTAAAGGTTTGAAAGAACAAGTTAACGCTGCAAAAGCTAAAAAACGCAAAAAATAATCCATATTGGATGCGAAAGAGACCTTTCGAGGTCTCTTTTTTTTATCTATTTATGGTATAATGCACAGAGAAAGGGTGCATTATGAATAACGAAACATCAAGGAAGGTTCTCATCGTGTCTGCCTCAATCGGCACTGGACATATGCAAGCCGCAAGAGCCATAGAAGAATATTGGAAAGAAAAAGAGCCACAAGCATCAATTACCCATGTTGATTTTCTTGATACAGAAACTATGTCTGTAGAGCATTTAATTAAGGGTACCTATATCAAGATGATTGACGTATTCCCCATGCTCTATGATATGATTTATCGCGTATCGAAAGGGGAAAAACGAGGTACCATTCTGCAAACCGCATTGTCGTACCTACTTAAAAGCCGCATGCTTAAACTAGTACAACAAGAAGAGCCAGATGTAATGGTTTTTACACATCCATTTCCTTGTGGGGCGGCATCGATTTTAAAGCGTCAAGGTCATATAGATGTACCACTAGTAGCTATTATGACAGATTTTAGTAGTCATCAGTTTTGGCTCTATCCACAGATTGATGTTTATTATGTTGCAACAGAATCTATGGTACCTGAAATGGTGGCTTCAGGTATCGATGAATCTCGTATTCATGTATCTGGCATTCCAGTGCGTCGATCTTTTTTCCGTGATGCTATTGAAGAGTATACCTTAGAGGAACCTGTGAAAGTACTTGTTATGGGTGGTGGCTTGGGTTTAGGCTCTCTTGAGACGGCTTTAAAACATCTAGATGAAGTAAATGGTATTGGTGAAATTACCGTTGTAGCTGGACAAAATACGTCTCTTTATGAATCGTTAGTTATCCTTAGTGAATCTATGAAGACGAAGACCACCGTATATGGTTATACTACTAATATTTCTGAGCTCATGAAATCATCGTCTTTGCTCGTCACAAAACCTGGTGCATTGACCTGTATGGAGGCTGTTACAATCGGATTGCCAATGGTATTCTTTAATGCTATCCCAGGGCAGGAAGAGGCAAATGCAGAATTATTAGAGCAACGAGGTTGTGCCCGCTGGGCTCGTGATATTCACAACTTAGAAGATGTGGTAACTGCACTGTTAATTAATTCTCCGCGACTACAACAAATGTCTGAGCGTGCTCGCGAATGGCATGTGGATGGGGCTGCTGATATCGTAAATAGTCTCATTGAAATCTTAGATGCTAGTACACAAGATGAACTCGTAAAAGCTGAAGAGGCTCTTAGCTAATCAGCGTAAAAAAAGCGATGACCTAAAAGGCCATCGCTTTTTTCTATTGATACTGTTCAATATGTTCTTGTCGAAGTTTTTGTAAAGTAGCCAAAAAAGCATCTGTACTTTCGGCACCATCCAATAAATCTTTTAATTGGTAGGAGTCATCAAGGGTAACACTCCATTGGAAGGAGTCATTATCGTCGTATACGTTGAATACGATTGGTGTCTCTAAGTCCTCTAGCATATAGCCGTCATCATCGGACACAGTTGCATACGTGCCATCCTCTAAGAGCTCAGTAAATAATGTGTCATACCCATCAATGTCGATAAGTTCAAAGTTGATACTTTCATAAAAGTCTAAAACCATATCCGTCGCCATGTGGACCTCCTCATGAATATATATGTTACGTTTATTCTACTGAGGGCGCCTGTTACTGTCAATGGTAATGTGTAGTATAATAAATAACAGAATTACAAAATAGGAGCGGAATATGAACGTTATTAGTTTACAGAACATAGAGAAATCATATGGCACAAGGCTACTGTTTAAAGAGGTGAGTATGACTTTTACCACGGAAAAACGATTAGGTCTTGTGGGCATCAACGGAACGGGTAAGTCTACATTTCTAAAAATATTAGCAGGCCGAATGGAAGCTGATAAAGGCACCATTGAGCGTAATGGTAAGGCCAGCATCCATTACTTAGCGCAGACACCTGATTTTGATGTGGAATCTACTTTATTAGAAGCAGTTCTTGATGGAGATCATCCTCGCTTACAGATGGTAAAAGCCTTTGAACGTATTAGCCGTGAGTATCGCCAAATGCAAGAGTCTGGCAAAGACGATGCTAAAATATCTCGCAACTATATGAATGCATTGGAGCAAATGGATCAGCAAGATGGGTGGCAGGTAGAGCAAGAGGCGCGCATTATTTTATCTAAATTGGGCTTTCCTGATGTGGAGCAAAAGGTAGCTATGTTATCAGGAGGGCAAAAGCGTCGTCTTGCATTGGGGCAAGCATTGCTATATCCATGTGATCTTTTATTACTAGATGAGCCGACTAACCATTTGGATGAAGATAGTATTGATTGGCTAGAGTCGTATTTGAGTGCACGTCAAGGAGGATTATTAATCAGTACCCATGATAGATATTTCCTCGATTCCGTATGTAATGGTATTTTAGAGCTATCAAATCGTCATATGTATCAATACGATGGCAATTATGAAGAATTTATTGCCTTGAAAGCTGATCGAGAGGCTCGTGAAGCTGCTACGGAAGAAAAACGACGTCAATTTTTAAAACGAGAAATCGAGTGGGTACGTCGTGGTGCTCTGGCTAGAACTACAAAACAAAAGGCTCGTCTTGACCGTTACGAAAAATTAAAGAATATGGAGAAAACCCGTCGTCCGGATCAAATGGATCCTATTGCGCTGAAGACACGTTTAGGAAAAACCATCTTTGATATTGAGCATTTAGAGTTTTATTTTGATGAACGTCCTATGATTAAGGACTTTACCTATCACGTGGTACGCCATGATCGTATCGGTATAGTAGGACCCAATGGTGTTGGTAAGTCTACCTTTATGAATATCCTTGATGGCACCTACGAAGCGACGAGAGGCACTATCGGTAAAGGTGAGACCGTTCGCATTGCTCATTTTAAACAAGAGCTACCTGAATTTGATGAAGATATGCGCGTTCTCGATTATATTCGTGAGGACCACTCTTATATGGTACTCGGTGATGGATCTACATTGAGCGCAGGACAAATCCTTGAGCGATTCCTTTTTACCCCAGAATTACATGGTGTACCGATTCGAAAACTCTCTGGCGGGGAACGTCGTCGTTTATACCTCTTAAAATTGTTGATGAGCGCCCCTAACGTATTATTGCTGGACGAACCGACGAATGATCTTGATATTCCAACATTGGAGGTATTAGAGGATTTCCTTGACTCCTTTAGTGGCGTCATCATTACAGTTTGTCACGATCGGTACTTCCTAGACCGCGTAGTAGATAAATTATTTGTCTTTACCGGCGATGGGCATATTGAAATCGTTCATGGCTCCTATTCTGACTACAAGGATGCTCTTGATGAAAGTAGTGGCAGCAAGCGCCCATTCTATATGCCAAATGATAATATACCGGCTAATTCCAAAGTGGTACAAGCTGTAGAAGGTGGAGAGGCTGATACCGATGACTCTGTTGATAATCAATCAAATACGTCAGATATCTTTGAAAATGACAATGTAGTAGCTGTTGGTGAAACAGATACTTTCAAAGCAATACTAAAGAAGGGCCTCAATAAAGCAGAGGAAGCGGAGTATGCCAAAATTATGGATGAATTGCCAAAGCTAGAACATTTAGTAAAAGGCCTCGATGTTATGATAAGCCAAGTGGCTACTGATTATGAAAAAATGCAGTCACTGATGGAGGAACGAGAAGAAACACAGGCCCAAATAGATGCGCTCACTGAACGGTGGATGGAATTAGAGGAACGCCTATAATTCCTTTTATCATGCCATTTTTTAATATCTGCTATGCAAAGGAATTACGTGTAAGTTTATTGATAAAACTCACAATGTATAGTATAATTTCTACGATTAACGATAACAACGTTACCTAAGTAGGAGGAACTCATGAGTAAGTACCAATTTTTAGACCGTCGCGTACCAATTGAAGACGGAAATATTGCATTAGTACAAGATTTAACTAAATGTAAAAACTGCTCCTTATGTCGTAAAGCTTGTGCTGTAGACATGGGTGTATTTGATTATTATGATTTAACAACAAATGGGGATCATCCAATTTGTATTCATTGTGGTCAATGTGCATCTATTTGCCCATTCGATTCCATTAATGAACGTTCTGAAATTGATGAAGTAAAAGCAGCTATTGCTGACCCTAATAAAATTGTCATCTTCCAAACTGCGCCTGCTGTACGTGTTGGTTTAGGCGAGGAATTCGGCCTTGAGGCTGGTACGTTTGTAGAAGGTAAAATGGTGGCTGCTCTTCGTAAATTGGGTGGCGACTATATTCTCGATACAAACTTTGGTGCGGACATGACTATCATGGAAGAAGCATCTGAGTTATTAGAACGTGTTATTAATAGTGATGCAGTATTGCCTCAATTCACATCTTGTTGTCCTGCTTGGGTTAAGTTTGCGGAAACATTCTATCCAGAATTCTTGCCAAACCTATCTACGGCTAAGAGCCCAATTGCTATGCAAGCGCCTACACAAAAAACATACTTTGCTGAAAAAATGGGCCTTGATGCAAAACAAATCGTGGCTGTTGCAGTAACACCATGTACAGCTAAGAAATTTGAAATTCGTCGCGATGAAATGAATTCCTCCGCGGAATACTGGGATACACCAGAAATGCGCGATACAGACTACTGTATTACTACACGGGAACTTGCAAAATGGTTGCGCGCAGAAGAAATCAACTTCGATGATCTTGAAGATTCTGCTTTTGACCCATTGATGGGCGAAGCCTCTGGTGGTGGTATCATCTTCGGTAACACTGGTGGCGTTATGGAAGCGGCTATGCGTGCGGCTTACAAAATGGCGACAGGTGAAAATGCACCTCAAACATTGATTCCATTCGAAGCTATTCGTGGCATGGATGGTGCTCGCGAAGCAGACGTAGTGATTGGGGATAAAACATTACACGTAGCGGCAGTTCATGGTACAGGTAACTTGCGTAAGTTCATTGAACACATGCGTGCAGAAAATATCCATTATGACTTTATCGAAGTAATGGCTTGTCGTGGTGGCTGTATCGGTGGTGGTGGACAACCACGCGTTAAATTGCCGATGGCTGACAAAGCTCGTGAAGCTCGCATTGCTTCCTTGTATACTCGCGATGCAGAAGTAACTGTAAAAGCTGCTTGTGATAATCCAGATATCCAAAAATTGTATGCTGAGTTCTTTGATGGCAAACCTATGAGCCACAAAGCACATCACATGTTACATACTACCTTTGTAAATCGTTCTGAAGATTTAGGCCCTAATGGCGCTTGTACGCCTGCTACATGCCCTACATCCGTGCCTAATTTGAAAAAGGCGGCAGAGGCGGCTAAAGCGGCAGCGGAAGCTAATAGCTAAGAAATATATAGCAGATAGTTGATATGTTAGTCAGCTATCTGCTTTTTTATCTATTTTATATAGTGGAAATATGGTCAATAAAAGCTTTCACAGAGGTAGATTCTATATATGCCATATACGCATAGGGGTTAAAATATAGAGATTGGTAAATTGGTTTAGGAATTACCTGTAGTATGCTATAATTAAATTGTTATTATAGAAGCAATCAATACTGGTTCGGGAGGATCTTCATGGCTTTTAAATTAAAAGGAAAAGAAGAAAAATTTTTCAGTATTTTGGAAAAGCATGCTGCACTAACCTATGAAAGTGCGGAAATGATGGAACGCGTGTTTAAGGGGGATATCTCTAAGGAAGAGGCATTTCTTGAAATTGATACAAAGGAAAAAGCTGCCGATGAATTAGTAAATGAAACTGTAGAGCGTTTACGTAAAACATTTATCACTCCAATGGATCGTGAGGATATTCAGCTTTTGATTGACCAACTGGATACTACATTGGATAATATCAAAGAAATCATGGATAAAATGGTTATGTATCACGTTGGAAAACCAAGTGATGGTGCTATTCGCATGAGTGAAATTGTTGTTAAATGCGTTAAGCATATCAACAAATCCATTGGTTATATGGGTAGTCTTAAAAAGGATCATGTGAAGGTAGAGGGGCGTGTTCACCAAGTATTGAAACTTGAGTCTGAAGCGGATAATATTTATCATGAAGAAATGGCTAAGCTCTTTACAGAGTGTACAGATCCAATTGAAATTATCAAATGGAAGGAAATCCTTAGCGCTATGGAAGATGTAATCGATGGCTGCGAAGATTTGGTTGGTACATTCCGCCGGGTAGTATTGAAGTATGCTTGATGCTCATTATTTAGTATGGCTAGTTGTATTTTTAGCATTAGCCTTTGACTATATCAATGGCTTTCATGATACGGCGAATGCCATTGCCACATCCGTTTCTACACGAGCTATTGAGCCTAAAAAGGCAATTATGATGACCGCTGCTCTCAATTTTTTGGGTGCAATGGTTAGTACAGGTGTTGCAAAGACTATCGGTGGTGATATAGTAATGTCGCCATCTCTTATCGATAGTGGTATTATTTCTGCAGCCCTTATCGGTGCCATTACATGGAATCTTTTAACTTGGTATTGGGGAATCCCGAGTTCCTCATCCCATGCTTTGATTGGTGGTATCATCGGTGCTGTGGGCTGGTCTGTAGGATTTGATGCGTTGAATGAGGCGGGGATTTTAAAAATCTTTTTGTCTCTTATTTTATCTCCGATTGTAGCCATGATTGGTGGCTATATTGTGATGAAAGTATTGTTGCTTATTTTCGGTAGATTTTCTCCAATTGCTTTAAATGATCGATTTAGATCCATGCAAATTGTATCAGCTATTATGATGGCATTTTCTCATGGCTCTAATGATGCACAAAAAGCGATGGGGATAATCACATTAACCTTACTTAGCGGTGGTTTCATCGATACATTAGATGTACCGATTTGGGTAAAACTTTGTTGTGCTACTGCAATGGCTATGGGGACTGCTGTAGGCGGTTGGAAAATTATCTCTACAATGGGTACCAAGATTTTCAAACTAGAAACTATTAATGGGTTCGCTGCTGATTTAAACTCGGCGATTACTATTTTTACAGCTACATTCTTACATTTGCCTGTAAGTACTACACACGTAGTAAGTGGTTCTTTACTAGGTGTAGGCTCTTCTAAACGCATTAAAGCCGTTAACTGGGGCGTAGCAAGATCTATGGTTATGGCTTGGTTTGTAACGATTCCATTATCTGGCATCGTTGCCGCTATTGCTTATGAAGTAGGTCACTTACTATTTGGCTAATTCATATACTTTTTATTACAGTAAAAAAGACTGCAAACGCAGTCTTTTTTGTTTGTCAAAATATTCTTCCTATATTGTCATATTTATAAATAATTTGCTTTTCTATTTTAAAATTCTATTTATTATATATGTACGTGATAGTTTCTAAATAATCTAAAAATATAGAAATAAACTGATTTGTAAATACTATATTCTATAAAAGAGATTTATCTATATTTGGCAACATTAATGTTACAATTCAAGTTGAATAGGGGAAAATACTTATAAATATGTGTTTTATTGATTATGCATTTTACTAATAAATGAAGTTTATTACTTGTTTATAGGCTGTTAAGAGGTTGTTTAAAGTGAATGGCTATTGCATACTTATGTATCGGAGGTTATACTATCGGTAGAAGGAGTTTTTCAAGTGAAAAGTGAGGTATGTATATGGCATGGGGTGGATCTAGACGCGGTGCCGGGCGCCCACGTAATCCTATTAAACGTATTGGTAGAACCTTTCGACTTAGTGATGAAGAGTTTCTTTCGCTAAAGCCATTGATCATGGCTATTAAGGCAAATAATGATAAACGATATAGGCAACAATATAGCCGAGAAGTATAAATAATCAGGCATTGTCACAGCATATACAATTTAATACATTTTAAATCTATTTTACAATAATTCATTATTTCTAAATCTTTCAACTACAACACATCTTTACTCTCTAAAACAATATGCTGTGTGCAATACAAGCAGTACGAAAAGGTCCCAATTCATTTGAATTGGGACCTTCTTCGTTATATATAATATACAAAACATATTACATATTACATATTACTCTATATTTTGTTATATTAAATTAGTCTACTTTGATGCCGTGAATTTCTTCAGCTAAACGTTTTAGAGCATCAACGGTACGTACCCCAGGAGTGATTTCAGAAAGTTTTACACGAATGAAGTGACCTTCTTTAACGGCTGTGATATCTTGAAGTTGAGGGTTAGCCTTGATCTTTTCAATTTTTTGTTGGAAATCATCATCGTTGCGAATAGAATTGCCATAGTCAGCGATAATAATATAGTCAGGGTTTTGCGCAATTACTGTTTCCCAAGAACCTTTAGCCCATGTTTTATCAACGCCTAAGCCGCTCATTACATTATCAGCACCGATAAGTTTTAAGATGTTAGTAGTATAACCTTCGAATGCTGTGAATGGTTGACCGTCTTCAGAGTCATAAATAAAAACGCGTTTACGAGGTAAGTCTTTTAGTTTATTCTGGATAGCTGCCAAGGTTTTTCGTTGGTCAGCAACCCATTCTTCAGCTTTAGGTTTTACGCCAAAAATCTCACCCAATTTAATCATGTCGCTGAAGTTGGTTTCTAGGTCAGCTTTAGTAGATAACATGGATTCAGGGATCCAAATATTAACCTTTTGGGAAATCATTTTATCTGCAGGTATAGCTCGTTTGCTGAAAGAATCAGGCCATCCCGTAGCGAAGTCAGGCTTTACGGACATGAATACTTCATAGGAAGGCCATTTATCAGATAATACTTTTACTTTGTCGTAAGCCGCTTGTAAAGGTGGGTAGATTTCTTCTTCTTTGAAAGCGGTCCCAGCCATTTTGTCTTCAAGGCCTAATTGTAACATCATTTCCGTTGTTGCTTGAGACATGGACACTGCATGAGTAGGGGCGGATTTTACGGCAAAGTCTGTTTTTGTACCGTCAAATGTTTCACTCCATGTTACAGAGGTTCCATTATCCGCTGTAGTTTTTGTAGTATCAGAACCACAACCAGCAATAGCGAATGTAGCACATGTCATAGCGATTAATAATAATTTTTTTGACTTTCTTAAATTCTGAAACATAGTAAGTCCTTTCTTTACTAATTAATAATATAAATGATAGCGCCCTTCATCCCAAGAGGTTTTAAAAGGAACTTCAAAAATTGGTTCAAGAATTTCAGGTGTGAGCACCTCGGTAGGGGAACCTTCTTTTAGGATAGTTCCGCTGTTCATGATGACAATATGATCGCAATATTGAGCCGCTAGATTTAAGTCGTGAAGGACTACGATCGTAGTGCCTTTAAAAGCCCGTAATTGTTTCATTAGTGCCACTTTATACTTCATATCTAAATGATTAGTAGGTTCATCTAAAAGAAGTATTTGAGGTTTCTGGGTTAAGGCTTTAGCAATAAATACGCGTTGCTTCTCACCACCTGATAAATGATGAATTTCTTCATTTGCTAAATGGGTGATTCCTACTTCATTCATATAATGCTCTGCAATTTTAACATCCTCAGAACTATAGGTGCCAAAGTGTTGTTTGTACGGATACCGTCCCATGAGAACGATATCTTTTACGAGAAAATCATCGATCATAGCATCTCTAGATTGTGTTAAGACTGCTACCAATTGAGCAAATTCGCGACCTTTATAAGACTCTAAAGGTTTTTTATTTAATGTGATTTTGTTTTTTGATGGATGAAGTCGATATAGATGGCTAAGTAGCGTAGACTTACCACATCCATTCGGTCCAATTATGGCTGTTGTTTTATTGGTAGGAAATGTTACAGAAATATTCTTTAACACTTTTTTGGTTTCATAAGAAAAAGACAGCTGATTAATTTGATACATAGTATCTCCTATAGATATGATATACACTAACCATTGTGTTTATAACGATTCATGATAATCCAAATAAAGAGTGGAGCCCCCAATAAGGATGTAAGTACACCAATAGGGATTTCTTCTGGACTGTAGAGTGCTCTCGATAATACGTCTGACCAAATCATAACGATACTACCGATGAGTGCACTGAATACTAATGTATGTTTATGTTTAGGTCCGCCTATAATCCGAGCAAGGTGAGGGATGATAAGGCCGATAAAGCCAACTACACCAACCTTTGATACTAGTGTGGCAATCACAATAGAGGATATGATAACGATGCTTAATTGTAACTGCTTAACGGAAAGGCCCATTTGTGCTGCTTCATGATTACCGAGTAGCAACACATCAAGGTCTTGGTTGAACATATAGATATATAGCATAAACAAGGTTACAATAATTGCTGTTAATGGTAAATCGCCCCATTGTATGCCTGCAAAGCTGCCAAGTAGCCAGAACATGGCACTTCGTACTTGTGCTTCGTGTTTGGCTCCGTAAATGATCATCATCGTTAAGGCTGAAAATACACCGGTCATGCCCATGCCTATGAGGATAAGCTTTACTGGACTGTTACTTTTACCAACACATAGTAGTACTAATATAATTGAAAGTGCTGCGCCTAGGGCCGCAAAAATAGGCGTATTGTAATGACCTAAGAATGGAAGCCCACCCATGATAATAGCGAAAACCGCACCTGTGCTTGCACCAGAAGAAACACCTAATACATAGGGATCTGCGAGGGCATTGCGCGTGACCGTTTGCATTAATAGACCCACAAGTGATAGGCCTATACCTGTTAGAACAGAGTAAATAAGTCGTGGTAAGCGGATATCTGTAATAATCGTATCAGTCATAGATGCTGTAGCATTTACATCAATCATAGACATAAGTGCTGAAATAATTTGGTCTAGTGGTACAAATTTAGATCCAAACTGTAACGCTGTTACCAATGAAATACAGAGGATTAGACAGAGTATAAATACTTTTACCGAAGTCTGCATAAAATCTCCTTATTCTATTTTTATTTAGGTAGTCTAAGTCTTATCTAAGTATAGAGAATTTTCAATATATATACAATATTAATACCTGTATAGGTATTATAAGTATGAGGATTCATTAAATTATAAATAGCAAAATCTTATGTTAGCTTTATTCATTTTTATAAGTTCATTATTATTTTGATATATGAAAAATTTATTATAATAGCTATAATAGAATTATATGTACAGAAGTACGTTTAGGAGGTGTTAGTTTGATACAAGATTTATTATCTGAGGATAATGTATCCTTTCATTATCCCGCTGAGACGTGGGAGGATGTTATTCGTCATGGTGGTCAACTGATGGTTGATGCGGGTTTTACGGATCCATCTTATACAGAGGCTATGGTTGAAGTAGTTCGCGAAATGGGCCCATATATCGTATTGGCTCCAGGTCTTGCTATGCCACATGCTCGCCCAGAACATGGTGCAAAGCGTGTAGGAACGGCTTTGGTGACATTGGAAAAACCATTGAATTTTGGCAGTCCTGATAATGACCCTGTATCTGTCGCATTATTTTTATGTGCTCCCAACAAAGATGAGCATATTCAATTGTTAACAGATATTGCCACTTTATTTGAGGATGAAGAATTCTTAGATGCGGCCGTTGACTTTGAAAGTATCGATGATGTTCAAGCATTCCTAGCAGAGCATTTAGACGAGCAATAATACGTTTAGAAGGAGGCAAGTATGATTTCTGTATTAACTGTATGTGGTAATGGTATTGGTTCTAGCTTGATGTTAAAAATGAAAATTGAAGAAATTTGTGCTGAAAATGGTATCGATGCACAAGTTGAATCTATCGATTTTAACGCGGCTCAAGGTCGTAAGGCAGACCTCATTGTAACTGTGAAAGAGTTGGCTGAACAATTTGACGATAAAAATGTTGCTATTGTTCGTAGCTATATTAATAAAAAGAAGATTACAGAAGATGTTCTTGAAGCATTAAAACAAGCTGCTCAATAATATGTAACAATTATATAGGAGGTAGTGCCATGGAAATGGTATTAGAGTTCTTGCGTGATGTGCTGTCTCAACCGGCACTTTTGATTGGTATTATGTCATGTATAGGCTTGATCGCCTTGAAACGTCCGTTTCATAAAATAATGACGGGTACATTAAAACCTATTCTCGGGTATTTAATGTTAGCTGCAGGTGCGGGTGTTATCGTTAGCAATCTTGACCCATTGGGAAAAATGATTGAACATGGATTCCATATTACTGGTGTAGTGCCAAATAATGAAGCTATCGTAGCTGTTGCACAAAAGGTACTTGGCGTTGAAACGATGTCTATTCTCGTAGTAGGCTTATTGATGAACTTATGTATTGCTCGTTTCACCAAGTTCAAATATGTGTTCTTAACTGGTCATCACAGCTTATTTATGGCATGTCTTATGTCTGCCGTGCTTGGTACAGCAGGTTTATCTGGTATGGAACTCATACTTGTAGGTGGTTTCTTAATGGGAGCTTGGTCTGCCATTTCTCCAGCTATTGGTCAAAGTTATACATCCAAAGTGACAGATGGTGATGAAATTGCCATTGGTCATTTCGGTAGTTTAGGCTACTATTTATCGGCTTGGGTTGCTAAATATGTTGGGAAAGCTGAAGATAGCACAGAAGATATTGAAATACCAGAAAAATGGGGTTTCTTACGAGACTCAACATTATCTACCGCATTAACTATGATCGTATTTTACCTAATTGCGGCATTTGCAGCAGGTTCCAAATTTGTCGCTACTTTATCAGGTGATATGAGCCCATATTTATACGCTGTTATGAGTGCTATGAATTTTGCTGTTGGTGTAACAATCGTATACTCAGGTGTGCGTATGATCTTAGGTGATTTGATTCCTGCATTCCAAGGGATTGCTACAAAAATTATTCCTAATGCAATTCCAGCTGTAGACTGTGCCGTATTCTTCACCTATGCTCCAACTGCGGTTGTATTAGGCTTCCTTAGTTCCTTCATCGGTGGTATCATAGGTATGCTTATCCTTGGTGCTGTAGGTGGCGTATTAATCATTCCTGGCCTTGTGCCACACTTCTTCTGTGGTGCTACAGCAGGTATTTATGGCAATGCTACTGGTGGTCGTCGTGGCGCAGCGGTAGGTGCTTTCCTAAATGGTTTGGCTATTACATTCTTGCCAGCTTTGGCGTTGCCAGTTCTTGGTCAATTAGGCTTCCAAAATACAACCTTTGGTGATGCGGACTTTGCGGTGATGGGTCTCGTATTAGGTAATGCTTATGAATGGGTAGGTATGGCTGGTATTTATGGCATTGTAGCTATTGCCGCTTTAGTACTTATTATTCCTAACTTTATTAAAACAAAAGGTAAAGTTATTAATTATGTAGAAGAGGATTAATGAAAACAACTGAGCAACACAGTAATGTTGTAGTACGATATGTATTCCTGACTATTGGAGCAATAAGTTTTGGCCTTGGTACAGCAGGTATCGTATTACCACTATTGCCAACAGTTCCTTTTTATATGCTAACTTTATTTTGTTTAGCTCGAGGGTCTGAACGATTCCATAAAATGTTTTTGGAATCTAGTTTATATCAAAAGACTGTTGCTGCTTATGAACGCGATAAAGCGTTGACCTTGCGGGCAAAGTTGTCTATTCTCGTATCCGTTAGTGCCATAATGGCGGTTGGTGCCTATTTTAGTCAAGATATGCCTATTGCTTTAATGGTTATGGGCATTATATGGGTAGCGCATGTCATAGCATTAGCTTTTATTATTAAAACAAAAAAATAGGAACTTATATCCTTAGTTTTGAATATAGCCTCATGAATTAAATTGTTGTAGTTTAATTCATGAGGCTTATTTTATAGTACACTAGAATAACTCTCAACGAAGATCTTAATTGTTTTATATTACTAAAACGAACTAGCTTGTGTTTTTAAATCTAAAATGAATTATTACTAATTAGAAGTTGACAATGACTATCAATAAGTATACTATAATATAATATTATTAATTTATGTTTATAGTATTTGTGTATATGGTGATAGTATGAATCCACATAATCATGCGGTTTCACATGCTGGAACATCTATGTCAAGACATACGATATTTGACGGTATCGATTTGATGTTCTTAGATGTGAAGCAAGAGACGATTCAATTTTATGCTAAATCACATACCAAGACGTTTGCTATAAATCACTGTGAAGAAGGGCGCATTGAGTGCAAGTTCACATCTGGTGAGTATTTATATATGGGTCCAGGGGATATGTCGTTAGGGTGGCATACACGCTCCGCTTACCAACATGAAAATTACTTTCCTACAAAATTATTTAAAGGAATTGTATTATTAGTAGATGTTGAAAAGGCACAACCCGTATTAGATGCACTTGTTAGTGATTCTCGAATTGATTTGACTGAGCTGGCCAATCGGTTTTGTGAGCATTCTGATTTTGGTATGATGATGGAAGAAACGGAAACAGTTCGTCACATTTTTTCCAGTTTATATAATGTGCCAGATCAAATAAAGGAGCACTATTTTAAATTAAAAGTAATTGAAATTTTTTTATTATTATCTGTTATCTCTACAGCTAATCCTGAAAAGAGAAGTACCTATAGAAAGCAACAGGTAGATATTGTAAAAGCTGTAAGTGAATATGTATCGACACAGTTTATGAAGCGTATTACTATTGACTCCTTGTCTGAACAGTTTGATATTCCTACATCTACCCTGAAACGTTGCTTTAAAGGTGTATTTGGTACAACCATACATCAGTATCTAAAAGAATGTCGTATTAATGCGGCAAAGCGATTGCTTCAAGACTCAGATCAGTCTATTTTAGAAATCGCTAATGCGGTAGGGTATGAGAATGGTAGTAAGTTTACTAGTGCATTCAAAGAGGCTACTGGTGTAACGCCAAGTGCTTATCGTAAGGTCTAAATAATTTGGACCTTATATTATCCTAGCTAAAAATTTTTGTGCTTTAGGCTAGGTTTGATAGTCTATGAAAATTAAATATTGTCCTAAACGTATATTTTTGGTCTATTCGGAGTAGATATGTATAATACACTTTGCTACCATTAAATCTGTAAATGATTTTCAATGTCATTTGGTTGTGGTAGTAAAGTGTATTTTTATATGCATGGTTAAATATATGTGTGGAGGAAATTTAATGAATAGGAGTTGGGTGCGGGCAAGGAGATATGTTATACTATCCTGCGCAGTAGCGTGCTGGTTGCAAATGCCGGTGGTTATGGCGGATAATGCGACTGTAACAACCGATGTGGTTCATGTTCGCGGTACATGGGCTGAAGAGCAGGCAAAACAAGAGTCTCAACAGACGACGATTATTACGAAGAAGGATATTGTCAAAAAGCAGGCAAAATCCGTAGAAGATATTGTGTTTTCCGAAACTGGTGTATCTAGAACCGTTGATTCGATGGGGCGAGTCGGTGTATCTATCCGTGGTGCGGATCCGCGTCATACCTTGATTCTTGTGGATGGACAGCCTGTGATGGGCGACCTTGCCAAATATCAAGGCGCCGGTGATGAATTACAGCGTCTCGGTACAGAAAATGTGGAACGTATAGAAATTATTCAAGGTGCAGCCAGTGCTAAATACGGATCCGACGCCATCGGTGGTGTTATCAATGTTATTACCAATAAACCGCGTAAGACCGCTGGCCTTCAGTTTAATGCGGAAGGTCGTAGAACTAAAGGCGACGGTGATATCGTACCGTTTTCCAATTTCTTTATGCGCGCTGATTCTGGCTCATTAGGTAAGTTAAAAGTTAATATTCACGGTAGTAAACGTGATATTATGCCTATTTATGCTAGCGAGCGGCGTCGTATCAGCGCTATGACCAATGATGAAGATCACGGGTTTTTAAAGAATTCCCTACGATATTACGGTACAAATTCCAATATAGGTTTGGCCGCTACGTATGATATTAATGATAAACAGTCTTTGGGAGTCCGTATCGATAGGTATAATGAAGACTTGGAACGATATGTAAAGCGCAGTACTTCCTATTTGGAACCTCAGGTTCATTACAAACGGGATTTAGATAGGAATAATCTTAATTTGACGTATACTGGTCAGGACAATAAGAGTTCGTGGAAAGCAGAGCTGAATTATACTCGGACCAAAGAAGATGATGTAACATTAACCAGTGACTACGGGAACAGTACCTATGAAGGGAAAAATACATTAAACTATGTGGATAATGTAGATCATCGTCAATGGAGCGTAACACTCGGGGCAGATACGCAAGTCAATAAGAAACATCTCTTGTCTTATGGAATTGGGTTTATACGGGAGACAGGCGAAGGTAGCAGACTTAAAAATGCGCCTCATACCTATAAACGGCATATCGACCCCTGGGATTACGATAAAAGTCTAGCGGTAAAAAACGGTGTTCCTTCATCCACAATTTATGACCATTCTTTCAGAAAAAACGAGGCCGGTGTAGAGCAGTGGAATAAGGAGAAAGAATGGTATAACGGAGATAAAAGCAAGCCAAATACATTGCCGGAATTTACTTACGAAGAATATCTTCAATATTTGGATCCTCAAGCGGGAATTGATTCAGCGGCCGCAATGGGGCTTGTGGACGGCCCCGTGACGGAGCGTACGCTGAAAAAACGGAATCCTGAAGCTTATGCGCGATATCAGCAGTTTGCTAAACGTTTATTAGCGGAGAATAAAGAATTTATTGAAGACTATCATTTTAATAAGGAGGGCCGAAAAGATGAAAACGGTAAGTATTATCCAGCACTTTATGATGCCTATTTACCGAGCTTTTACTATGGCGCCGTACCGGATTTTGATTCTACGAAGTTGAAATTAAACGGAGCTTATTTTAAAGAAGAGTATTTAAAACGCGTTAATCAACAGACCGCAGGACGTGCGGAGATTAAGAAACAGAATTTCTTTATTCAGGATACGTGGCAGGTTAATAAAAATACTACTTTATCACCAATTATAAGACTGGATCATAGTGATTTATTTGGCTCCAACTGGTCGTTTAATTTCGGCATGACTCATAATGTACATGGAAATGTACACCGCAGATTAAAGGCTAATGTGGGTACCAGTTATACGGAACCTGGTATGGGCGAGCTGTATTATAACTGGGAAATGTATGGCCCGAATATTACAAATGCTACAATCGGTGGCGGTGAAGCCCGATTAGGTTGGTATTGGGTCGGAAATCCGAACCTTAAACCGGAGAAATCCATGAATTTTGACCTCTCTTTGGAAGGGGAAAATAAAAATACCTATGGTAAAGTAACCGTATTCCATAATAATATTCGGAATTATATGTCGATTTACAATACGGGATATTTGATGGATTTTTATCCTCAGTATGATGAATCTACCACATATGGAGCGGCGAAATTTGCTCATGCACCAGATATGATTTACAGCTTCCGTAATATCGGCAAGGCCCAAATTACGGGACTTCAATTTGAAGTTAAACAAACTTTGAATAAACACTGGAAGGCCCGTTTGGGATATACGTATTTACGAGCGCTTAATAAGAGCGATAAAGATATGCCTCGTGAATTACTGGATAAACCTCGTCATAAAGTGGATATCGGTGTGGATTTTGAGGATAAGGCTAGCGGATGGAGCGGTAGTCTGTGGGGAGATTATTATATTCATATGCTGGATAGTAACTCCTTGTCTGGTGGCGGTAATTATATGGTATCTTATATTGATCCTAATAATTCCGATCGTTCCGTTATCAGATATAATTTGAATAATAGAAAAACCGCCGATATGTATGAACATAAAACTTATGGCATATGGAATTTGATGATTCAAAAGAAGATTGATAAGGATTCACGAATCTATTTCGGTATTGATAATCTCTTTAATCATCGTGATGATGATCGGGCTTTATCGGCTCGAGTATATCGTATCGGATTAAATATGAAATTCGGTTTCGGTTCAGGTGAAAGTAAAACGAAACTTACGAAGGAGCAGTTTGAATCGTTACCTCCGGTTATGCTGCAGGATTTTATTACGCGTCCTTTCGATACAGACAGAAAACGAGGTATGGAACTTGTAGGTGATTATCGTGTACGTAATGACAGTCATCTTGGATCTGATCGTCCTGCTACGCGGGTGACTGCTACAAGTTACGTATCCGACGAGGCCGCAAAGAATCTGGCGGACCGCAAGGAACATGGCTTGAATCAACGTATACGTGTCGGTGTCGATGCTCGTATTAACGATAATACGAATGTACGTGTTGTGGGTAGTGCTTCTGGCCAAGCTGGTGTAGATAGCAGTCATGAAACAGAAGGCTCTAAAGGTTTTAATCATCAACGTCTCGAAGAACTAGATGTAACACATCACGGTTCTAAATGGGATCATAGTGTTGGTCGTATTACTGAATCTATGGGGGTTACAGGTTATTGGTTTAATAAAGAATATGACGGCCTTCGTAGTGTTTGGACGAATAAGAATACTCAAGTCCGTATCGGTGTGGGGACCTTTAAACATAGTACGGGAATTAGCGACAGTGCTTATACTCATGCTATTTATACGCATTTTAAACGGGTTCCAACGGTAGAGGAATTCTTAGGTGTTACTATGGATTCGGACGGTGCCAATAAGGAACTCATCGTACCAAATGCAGGGAATACTATTAATTTCTACCAGCAATTAAAAGCCTTGCGCGATAAGGAAGGCACCTTAGATGCGGAGGTAGGTACATTAAAGAAGAAAATCGACGATATGACTTCCGATATCTGGTCTAAAGAATTTATTGACGGCATGTCCGCGGATCAACTGGCTCCATTAAAAGCGGAGCTGGCAAAGTTGGAAGCATCTTTACCGGATGTGGAAGCTCGTGTGGCGAAAGAACGGGAACCGTTGCGAGCTGCGCAGTTTGATGTGTTGCGCCGGATGCAGGAAATCGCGGTGAAAGCTTATGGTGCGGATGCGGCTAAACAGACTGTATCGATTAAGATGCCTGATGTGTCAGTAACGTATTCTTATAAATCGCGATACTATGATGAAGATGATGAACAATGGTATGAAGACGAACGTACTTTCACTCAGAAAATAGCACCGGGAACGATTGGGCTTGATAAGAAAAACCCATTGTTTGAAATGAAGTTGAGTGATACCACTGTTCTTTCCAATGGCGGAAAAACGTTTATTTCAAATTGGTACAATCAGAATAAGGCGGCTATCGTGGAGGCGTATCGTGCCAAGGCGAAAGATATAGCAACCTATAGCTTCGGCAATAATCCGTATACGATGAAATTTGAAGATAATGCCTTTGACGGGCTGGACAAGTCTATTTATAAGGCGAATGTCGTTGATATTAACGACTCCGGCACGTCTGGTCTTATTAACGTAAAAGGAAGTGCCTATTATCCTTCTATGATAGCTTCGTACTTTAATAGCTTGGCCCGAATGCTTGAAAAAGCGGACGGCAACAGTCGTTTGCCGAGAGAGGCGCTAGGCAAATATACAGGTGCTGTTATTCCTTCAATAGGTGTCGTATTGGAGCGGGATACAATTCCACCAATTGAAAAGGCTACCTATGTTCAAGTTAAACATATGGTAACACCTCGACTTGGCTTAGCTGCGTGGTACTTACGCTCCTTTGGCGGTAGTGACTATCGCTTCTATACGGCGAATGGTAATGCTACAGAAGCGCATGAATTCAACAATATGGCTAATGTTTTCGGCATTGGGGCTAAGTATCAATTAAATCATAATGTAAGTATTTCCTTCGATTATGGACAAAACCGTAGTGACTTTGGTCGCTTCATGAATGGCAATACTCATTATGACCATAAGGCTGGATCCTCTCAATTCGATATCAAGGGCCGTGACGTAGGTGGTGTACCTCATTTCTGGGCATTGCGCTTTGATGTTGGTCGTGCCGATATGAATAAACCTGGTTCTTGGAATGCCTATGTAGACTATAAATACTTTGCCCATGGTTCCTTCTTTGGTGGCAATGGTACAGAGGCTGTTCCTGACCGTTACTTAGATGGTATTAAGAGCTTTACCTTTGGTGGTGGCTATGTGCCAACTAAAGATCTTCTTTTACAAGCATTCTATACATTTGATGCAAAAGGGATTAATAAACGAGATACTTTATATGGATCTGAAAACTTTAAACTTGGGAATTATACTCGTTTCCAAATGACGTATAAATTCTAAAAATTTATATCCGATTTGTCCGAAACGTATATTTTTGGTCTATTCGGAGTAGATATGCAAGATACACTTTGCTAACATTAAAATGTGAATGATATTCAATGTCATTAATGTTGGTGAAGTGTATCTTTTTAATTGTACGCCGAATAGGCATGACTAAACCCCCAGTTAAACTGGGAGATCGGAAGAGCGTCG
>CAJZEE010000001.1 GCA_915066865.1 uncultured Veillonella sp. | reverse complement strand
TATTTTCCACTTGTTTTTTTCTATTTTTTATTGATGATTTTTTAATTAAATTGCCTTTAAAGTACTGCTCAATAATATGATTGAGTTCTTGTTTTATTCCCCTATATTCTAATCCTAATGATTTACATATTTGTGAAAGTTCATCACGATACCAATAATATTTTTTAAATTCATCAAATGATGTAATTTCATCAAACTTAGGTCTACACTCTTTCAATATTCTGTCTCCTCAAGTTTAAATAATACTATTTTGTAAATTGTAACATAAAATTGAATAGTACCCAAAATCACACCATTGAAGCATTCGTTAAATATTTTCCTATGAAGTTATCTATAATATAACTCTACTTAATCCTCTTTATGCTCCATAGATTTTGGAAGTGTCAAAATTAATAGACCAGCAAGGAACATACAAGCCCCCATTACATAGTAGCCATAAGCAAAGCTACCTGTGTGACCATTGATGAATCCAAGCATATAAGGACCTACCCAGCCCCCCATGTTACCTGAAGAGTTAATGAGTCCCATCGCCCCCGCTGCAGCAGCGCCAGATAAGAAGGTTGTTGGCATGGTCCACCATACACCCATACCACCGTAAACACCTACTGCAGTTAAGCATATAAAGAATAAGCTAACTTCTGGAGACAGACTGTGTGGTGTTGCTAAGAAACCAATAGTACCAATGAACAATGTAGTAGCAACGTGCCAACGTTTTTCATTGCGCTTTTCAGAAGAGTAACCACAGTATATTTGTACAAGTAAGGCTGCTGTCATTGGAATAGCAATAGACCACGCTACCACACTTGGTGGCCATCCAGATAAGCTTTTAAGAACTTGAGGCATCCAAAAACTAAAGCCCCAGAAACCAATAACCCACAAGAAATAGATTAACGCTAGGCGCAATACTTTTGGGTCTTTCAACGCTTGCCAAGTAGTATATTTCTTTACCGCTTGCTTTTGTTGCTCTTCTTTTTCAAGCTCGGCTTTAATATATACCTTTTCTACATCAGTTACCCAAGATGCATGTTCAGGACGCTCTTTCATCCAGAATGCGAAAATGAACGCAAAGATCACAGCAGGAATAGCTTCAACGATAAAGAGTGTACGCCAACCATGTAGACCAAAGAACGTTGTATCCAATAAAATACCTGCCAATGGCCCACCAATGATGTTAGAGAACAATAAAGACGTCAACATCAAAGAGATCGCCTTCGCACGCTCCTTTGGCAAGAACCAATTTGGAATAAGTAATGAATAAATTACAGGATATAAAGAAGCCTCACATAGACCAAGTAAAAATCGATAAACATAAAATTCCAACTCAGTGGTCATCGTCGTCATAAGAATACATACGAGACCCCAACTAAACATGATACGCGCCACCCAATGCATAGCATTACAACGAGCTGCAATTAAAGATGCAGGCACTTCAAACAAAACATAACCAATAAAGAAAATGCCTGCCCCCATACCAAATACTTCTGGCGTCAACCACGGTAAATTCTCCTTCATAGTCAAGCCTGCATAAGCAATATTAACACGATCTAAGAAGGCAATAATAGAAACAATAAACAATGGTAAGACTACGTGAAGCATACGACGTTTCGTAAAATCTTTGAAATTGATGTCCCCACTTTGAGGCTCTAGTGTAGATGAGTTCATATAATTCCTTTCTGCTTATTAAAATATTACATACTTTACCATCTTAAAAGAACAAACGTCCTCTGTCAATGGAACTATATAAAATATAGAAATATCAAATAGGAATAGTGAAATCAAAATAATAGCATATAAAAATAGAAAAGGTATATTCGCTAGAAATGACTATATAAAATAAAAAAGCACTTTATAGTATAAATCTGTCTCTATTATAAGATAACAAAATACTATAAAGTGCTTTCATATTAATTAGTACTAACAGGATCATAATCAGCAGGCACAGGAGCGACGATACTCACAAAGATGACATCTTCTGTTCCAGTATTTTTTGCACCATGACATTCACCCTTTTTAGATACTATAACTTGCCCCTTTGTAAAAGGCACCTCCGTATCCGGCGTTGGATAAAATACCCCCTTGCCTTGCAATATAACCCATATATCATCAGAGTTATGATGGTAATGCTTTGGTAAGGTTTGACCAGCTTTAATAACCCATATTGAGCCACCTGTGGAATCAGTTTGATAAAATGGTGTCTTAACAGCTTTCTCCAAACTTTCAACTTTCACGAGTTCCATATCAAAAACACGTTGATCACTCATAATGCTCACACCTTTCATTGATTAACAACTAGCGAGTGCCCGATGCATATTCTCGCATATTAATATCTAGAACATCTCGAACCGGGTGACTTAGAGAATCCTCATATTGTACTTTCCACTGAATATCCTGATTCATCTCGCCATTTTGTAACCCCGCAATGGTTCCCCCATCACCTATTAGATTATCATGTTCGAAAATATAATTCAACACATTATAAGCATGAAATACTACATGATTAGGATCTACACCGTGAAAGTGATACTGTAAATCAGGTAAAAATAATGTACTCATACCCACAGAATCTACCATCATATCATTGGTACCTTGAATACTAAAATAACGTACATTTACAGCATAATAAATAACACGAGTTACCGCTTTATCTGAATGATTTTCAATCGATTCACGACTTAAGAACTTACGAGATGGACCAAATACAACAGCTTTACAAGATGGATATAGCTCCAACAGTGCATCTACATATTTCACTAGCATATCGGCCCGTTCTTTAGCCTCTAAACCAGAGGCTAACATATCCGTAGCAAACACCCTGTATTGACACTCTGTCAACAACTCATCCACATTGGGACAATCCCACACCTGACTACGTTCAAAATCATCTAATACAGGCTTATCGATTTTCTCACAATCCGTCACCATTAACGTCGGTGAAATATCTGCATCAGTATCCTCGTAATGCACCTTATAATTCTGAGGAGCAAAACCAGCAGACTCACGACGGTGATCAAAACAATCAACAGGTCCTAGATGCTTCGTAAATATCTCTATCATTGTATCCCGATCAGGCATATCACACTGCTTCGGCATTAATAACTCAACGAAAAAAATACCACCTGGTCGGACTGAAGTATCTGTTAAATCTTGTTTAAAAACTTGGCTCATATGCGCTCTCCTAATTTTTAACTATTATTCTGATGAGTGTATTAATTTATACCATTTTACAATACCTTCAGGAATTAAATAATTTTCACTTTCCATCTTAGCCTTTACCCATCGGTATAAGTCATTTGGAGTAATAATATGAATCAAATCACTTTGAACGTTTGATTTATTTACTATACCTTCTGATGTAAATAGATATACTTCTTTTTTTCGCTTTTGGTCATCTACCAAATCAACATAATTATTAAAATCTAAGGGAACACTCCCTTTTTTTACCTGAGGATATGCAAGCATCCCATTTTCTGGATTTACTAATACACATTCATATAGCTCAGTTGCAATTTTATTCGTAGATGGGATTGTCACATAACCTTTACGATCATATAAATATAGACAAACTAAATCTTCACAATCATTTGGTGATAAACAATCATAAAACAATTGTTGTAAAAATTCTTCATTTGACTTCTCTAATACCAAAGGTTTTCCCCAAAATGCATATTCAGCATATTCAAACATATAGTCTTTATTTATGCGTTGTATAGTTCGACCGCGAATAAAAGCTGTTGCTACTGCTCCTGGCACCTGACTTTCATCACCAATCCGTTCCCACTTAATTCCTGTAATTTGATTAGCTGCATCAAAATCTAATGCATCCTTGTCACAATTATAAGTAAAATTAGAATCTTCGTTCACACGTCCTAGATAATAAATACCATTATCGCGCATCCAAATATAGTCACCCTTTTCGACTTCACTCAACATATCAACAGCGACTAAACGTTTTTTTTGATTCATCCCATATAAACCATACGTTCTAATAACATCATAATACTGATCTATATTTTCTATTTGATTACGTTTTTCTTGTATTTCAATTATAGCCTCAGGATTATAGTGCTTTATATGGTCATCCTTAATACTCCATCCTAAAGCGGCAACATCATTATCTAAACAATACTTTGAAATTTTTTCTCCACTACTACTATCTGTTCTTGTTTGTAATCTCCATACAGACCCCATTGTGTCAACCTCCAAATTAAATAATACAAACTTCATACAATAAATACATTACCTTTTAATTTATAGTATACAGGATGATATTCAGTACTACAAATCGCCATCCATCGTTCTACAAACTTCTCAAAATCAATGTTAAAATTACAATTTAATAGAATTTGCATAGAGTTTTGCAATAGATATACTCGTTCAATTTCTAATCTATCTATTAAAGAATTTCTTATAAGTTCACCCTTAACAACTTGTTTAAATCTTGCATATAAATAATCAATACACTGATTTTTATATCCAAGTTTATAATTGCTAGCCACAAATAAACTACGATATGATAATTCACTCGGGAGAAAAGATTCCCATTCTAGTATTTCATGTCCATCTTCAACCATTCTAATATACATATCATTAATATCAATATAATCTCGAATCCAACATTCAACCATTAAGTAAATATTTAATTCTTGCTCCATTAAGTCATCTATATAAAAGTCCTTTAATCCATCTATATCAAATTCTACATTAGCTCTATATTGATACATAGATATCCCCCTAATATATAATCACATTCTTTTATATAGATATTATAACTTTATGAATGCCCAAATTTTCACCCATAGCATCATATTTAATATATAAAAATCTCACATTATCCCCTCCCTACGGCCCTACAATTCATAAAAATACAAAAAGGCCCTCTCCGTGGTCCGTAGACGAACTTCAGTCATGTGTGAGTTCGAGGACCATAGAGAGGGTCTTTGTTTTAATTATAGAGGTTTACGAACCACGTCAAGGATAGAACCATCGCGGTATTCTACGATTGCCACGATGTCTTCATCTTTGTCGGATACAGGGATATCTTGTGGTTTACCTACTAAGTCAAATGCTAATTGTTGTAATTCTTCAATTGTGTAGATAGGCAAGTTGCTATCTTTGAAGCGTTCAATCAAATCAGTACGAGCTGGGTTGATGGCGATACCATATTCAGTAACGAGAACGTCAACGGAGGAGCCTGGTGTAATTACAGTTGCTACCTTGTCACGAATCATTGGCAAACGGCCACGGATCAATGGGCAAGTAATAACTGTGCATTTAGCACCTGCTGCTGTGTCGGAGTGACCGCCGGAAGCGCCCATCAATACACCGTTGGAGTCAGTCATTACGTTTACATTGAAATCAAGGTCGATTTCAGTAGCACCAAGGAATACTACGTCTAAGTAGTTTGTAGTGCAGTCTGTCCATGGGTTAGCGTACATGGAAGCGGACATTTCAATGTGAGCAGGGTTTTTATCCAAGGATGCAGCTGCAGTAGTATCGAATGTTTGAGTATCATAAATAGCACGAATCAAGCCTTCTTCAAGCATACCAGTCAAGATACCAGTAGCGCCACCGATAGCGAAGCCACCTACTTCACCGCGTTTACGAAGTTTTTCAGCAATGAATTTTGCTACAGTCAATGGAGCACCACCAGCGCCCAATTGGAATACGAAACCGTCTTTGATAATGCCAGCTTGGTCAAGGAATTCACCAGCTAGTTCAGCAATTTTGATTTGAATAGGGTTTTTAGTGAAACCTACTGCACCAGAAGCGATACCTTCTGGATCACCAATGCTTTCAACCTCAACAACATAATCAACATCAGTTTGAGGGATTGCATAGTTGTGTACATAATCAACCAAATTATCTGTGATAATAACAGTTGTATCTGCATAGTGGGAGTCAACTTTAGCATAGCCAAGAGCACCACATGCGGATTTGCCCATGCGACCAGTAGCATTACCGCGTGGGTCAGCTGTAGGAGCACCCATGAAAGCTACATCGATATGAACTTCGCCAGATTCGATAGCACGAGCACGACCACCGTGAGAACGAATCACTACAGGGCGTTTCAATACGCCAGGGTTTTGTGTTAAGAATTTACCAAGACGATCGCGCAAGCCAGATGTTTCAATAGCTGTTACAGTGCCGTCTTGAATCATTTCTACCAAGAATTCATGGCATGGGGACAAGGAAGAAGACGCGATAGTAATATCTTTAATACCTTTTGCTTGTACGCGTTCCATAACCATTTTCATTACATAGTCACCGTTGCGCAAGTGATGATGGAAGGACAAAGTCATGCCATCTTTTACGCCAGCCTTTTCGATTGCTTCATCGATGGAAGCAAGTACTTTATTAGTGCCAACACGGCTCATGTGTACAGGTTTACCTGCACGATGAACTTTAGGTTCAATGGCGAATTCACCTTGATATACTTCACGGCCTTCTAGTGCTGGGATATTTGTTGGGATATCGCGACCTACTTTATTTAACATCGTATTCTGCTCCTTCCTCTAATTCAACTTTAATGCCTGCTGCACGTGCTTTATCAACTACGCGTTGTGCACGAACTACGATAGGACCATCGATCATTTTACCATCTACGGAGATTACGCCTTTATTGTTGCGCAATGCATCTGCATAGCTGTTCAATACCTTAACGGAATGAGCGATTTCTTTTTCGTCAGGAGTGAATACTTCGTGGATAATTTTGATTTGGCTTGGGTGGATACAAGATTTGCCATCATAACCCAAAGCTTTAATGAATTCAACTTCTTCGCGGAAACCTTGAGGATCTTTCACATCGGAGAATACAGTATCGATTACTCGGATACCTGCTTCGCGTGCTGCATGAAGGATTGTTTGACGAGCGAACAACAATTCAACAGCTGGTTTATGTTTACCTGTGCGAAGGTCTGCACGATAGTCTTCAGCGCCAAGAGCGATAGCAACTACGCGAGGGCCGTGGCAGATTTCACGAACATTGTATAAGCCACGAACGGATTCGATAGCTACGATAATATTGATTGTACCTTCTGGCCAGCCGTTAGCTTTTTCTACTTCTTCGATTTTCTTCGCTACGATTTCAACTTCAGAAACATCTTCAGTTTTAGGTAAACGAATCATATCAGGTTTAGCTGGAACGATAACATCAAGATCGTCATAGCCATAAGGAGTTTGTGTAGGATGGTTGATACGAACAACTGTTTCTGCACGGAATTTACGGGATTTCAATGCTTCTGCAGTTAAAAGACGAGCTATGTCTTTTTCTGTAATTGGCACGGAATCTTCGATATCGATCATGATGGAGTCAGCACCGTGAATATCTGCACTGTTAATCATTTTAGGTGTATTACCTGGTACGAACATCATGGAACGAGACAAACGTTTTTTAGCAGCCTCTGTTAATGGGTTTGTTTTAACTTCTGGGAATGTTTTATCGTTAGCCATTATGCTTTGCTCCCCCTTTCCAATGCACCTAATACGCGAGCTTTAATTGTGTAATCCCAAGCATTTTTATCTTGTACGATTACTTTTACGCCATCATAACCAGCTTCTTTCACTGTGTTCAAGATAACGGATTTAATTTGATCGCCATATTGACGCATAACTTTGGATGTTAATTCGATTTCGATACCGCTAGCAATCGGTTCAACCGTTACTAATGCATCATTTTTTTCGTCGAAGCCAGCTTGTGCAGCTTTTACTAATTGTGCCATGTTGCATCCTTTCCTTGTGAAACATTTATAAAACCCAAATTTGTACAGACTCGTCGCGAGAGCCTATACAGATATTGAATACTAACAATTAAAATCTAACACTCCATAGTGAAAGTTTCTGATTACATGAAACCAGCGATTTTCCACCAAGGGATACCGATTACGTAGTTCAAAACTAAACATACAACGGCGGAGATAAGACCAACTGTCCACCAGTCTTTTACATTGTTGTAACCAGCGGAGAAGATGATTGGACCAGGAGCCGCACCGTAGTGAGTTACGGAACCACCATAGGAGTTTGTCCCAATTAAGATGAAAGCTAGTAATGTAGGATCGATACCTGCGTTGATACCTACAATCAAGAATACTGGTAACATTGCAGAAATATATGCAGTACCAGATGCAAAGAAGTAACGAACAGCAACAGAGATTACAGAAATAAGGATAAGCATCATGAATGGATCTAAGCCAAAGTTCATATGAGCCTCTAAGTATTTAGCCAACCATTCGAAGAATTTACCTTTAGTCAATGCAGAGGATAAGCCCAAGATACCACCGAACCAAATCAATGTGTTCCAAGCTGCTTTAGTTTTGAGCAAGTCATCCCAATTAATAATGCCACATACAAATGTAGCAAGCATAGCTACGATAGCCACTGCAGTAGCATTAATATTAATATCAAAAGTAGGAAGAACCCAGCCTACGATTGCAAGAAGTGCAATGGCAATAAGGCCTTTTTCAGACGCTTTCATAGGTCCTAATTCTGCTAACCCATCCTCAGCAATTTTCTTATTGTCGATTTCTTTTACAGAAGGACGTTCATACATATAACCGATGAATGGGATACACATTAACATAATGAAACCAGGTACGAACATAGCCAACGCCCATTGCGCCCAGTTCAAGGATACCCCTGTCAATTTAGTGATGAAATCTAATGCTAATAAGTTTGGCGCCATTGCAGTAGCAAAGAAGAAGGATGTGACCTTTGTTGCGAAGTAACCATTTTGCAAGAGGTAAGCACCGGCTTTTTTAGCAGTTTCACCAGGATAGGAACCAACAGCTTCAGCGATGGACAAATTGATAGGATATACGATACCTGCCGCGCGAGCTGTGTTGGATGGAGTTGCTGGAGATAAGATCATATCAAGGAATGCAGTTACATAGCCAAGACGAAGCGTAGTGCTACCAAAGGCGCGAACCAAGTGGTACGCAATGCGGTGGCCAAGACCAGTTTTACCAAACGCAACGGATAATGCGAAGGCTGCGAAGATTAACCATAATGCTGTGTTACTGTAGCCAGTTAATACATCTTTTGTGTTATTCAATAAAATAGAAGATGTAGCAACACCTAATAATACTGTAATAGGAACAGGGAATGGTTTTAATACCAAGCCCACGATAGTTGCTAAATAAATACCAAATAATTGCCATACTTGTGGTTTGAGCCCTTCTGGGGTGCCACCAAACCATGCGATTGCGACGATGGCAGCCATAACGGCAACGCGCCATAATTTGTCTTTCATGTGTGTCTTTCCCTTTCTGAATTAACTTAGGCATACATAAAATCATCTAGTCTTCAACAACATAACCGTTCGCGACGTCGATTACATTGATTAAGTCTATACTCATTATAAATGTTTAAAAGAAATATGAATAATAGATTACCTTTATAGGGGTTATAAAAACTTTTATATCTGTCAATCATACTTTTTATGCATTTTAAGCATAGTTTTACAGTCCCAAATGAAAAAAATGCATGTATACGTCCCCAAAGGGGTGTATACATGCACTTACATGGTACTGCCTTTCTCTTTCGAGACACTTTTATTATTATCTATTATATCGAAAAAGTCCAATACTGAAACAGCATGGATAAACAGTTAGAAAACCTCATAGATATGCTCTATTGATAATTCCTAAGACTTATATTCTCTAAATATACTATTATCTACAACGGTGTGTTCCTTGTAATAGTTACGGACATATTCAATAAAGGTATTAACAACGATTAAATTTTCCGAATCTTTTGTGTACACCATATTGGTATCACGGGTGATATATTCACCATTTTTACTGCGTAATGGACTCACATAAATATCTTTATCCTTACAGGATCCAAGTCCCATATAGGTCAAGATAGACCAACCAAGACCAGCACGAACAAAGTGACGACACGTACTCATAGAATTTACGTCCATCGCCACACTTGGGGGCTCGTCAAAATGTTCTGCACACCAAGTTTCGATAATATTTGCTACCGATGCATCTGTTTGGTATTTAATGAACGGTACCTTTACTAAGGATTCAGGCGGCACTAATTCTTTATATACAAGACAATAGGGCTCTGCTAGTAACAGTTCAGACTTACCAGACACGTCATAGCCACCACGAGCAAAGGCGACCATACAGTCACCAGTATTAAACATTTTTACCACTTGATGGCTGAAAGCAGTCTTCACTTGAATATGAACATCAGGATATTGTTCGCGGAAAGCTCTCAATAAAGCAGGTAGTTCATAATCTGCAAAGTTGATAGATGATGCGATTTTCAAGGTCCCTTGAATCTTGCCAGAAGCGGAGTTCATAGCGTGCTCCAAAGCCTCTTCTTCTTGCATCATTCGCTTACAGTAATCATAGAAAATTTCGCCTTGTGCCGTGAGGGCAATCCCCTCAGCAGTCCGCAACAACAGAGAATGGCCCAAGGCTTTTTCCATATGGCGCAACCGATAACTCAACGCTGGTTGCGATAAAAATAATTTTTCTGCAGCCCTTGTAATATTGCCTTCATCGACAACAGTAACAAAGGTTTGCCATTCTCTATCGTCCATACAAACTCCTTTATTATCGCTTATTACCAAAGATGCGTAATAAGGATAAGAATAAGTTAATGAAATCTAGGTATAGGCTCAAAGCGCCTGTGATTTCAATGCGGTCTAAAATTGTTTCATCCTCCATGAGCGCCACTTGTGTCACATTATTCTTAATGCGGTTCACATCGATAGCTGTAAAGATAGAGAATACTACAACACCTACATAACCTAGAACTAAACTAACAGTATCACTAAAGCCACTGAGTACAGTCCAGTTAAAGAAGCGGGCCCCCATCATCACCAAGGATACGATGATCATGCCGAACAATGCCGCCATCACATATGGTGTAAGGGATGATAAATTACGTTTAGTTGTAGCCCCTACCACTGCAAAGCCAATGAAGAAAGCAAGCGTACCTATTAACGCCGGAATAACAACATCAAACACATTGTATCGCAATGATACCAAAGTCAATGTGAGACCATTCAAAGCACTATAGAGGAAGAACATACCTCGTAACGTCATTACATTAGCAGAATATGCACGAGCACTAAAAAGGAATACCACACCTAGCTCTACTAATAAGATAATATTAAAATTTTGGTACGCAAAGCGTAACCAATTTGGATTCACTAATGCAGCAAAGCCAACACCAATAGTTGTAAGTAAGCCTACAACCATCCATAAAAAAGAGCCTTTTAATCGTTGGGATACGATACTTTCAACCTGTGCAACCTCAGCTGCAGTAGGTCCTGTTACATTATATGGATTCATACTATCCCTCCTTATTTAATTATCACTTATAGAGATTATCGAGCATTGGCAATGCCCGCAAACACCTTACCACGTTCGCCATCGATAGTCACTTCTTGACCTTCGAGGAGCACTTCATGAGCATTTTTAGCGCCTAAGATAACAGGAATACCATAGGTAATGCCCGCAATAGCGCTGTCCGATGTATAACCATCTTCTACGGCAATAATGCCACCTGCTCGTTTTGCAATAGCCATCAATTCAGGCTCAATTGTGCCTACCACAAGGATATCACCATCTTTGAAACTTTCATAATTACCCTTATGATTAGCCGCAATGTATACATTACCTGTAACGGATTTACGTAAAATACCATTGCCAGACAAGAGTACTCGACCTGCAATGTGAACGCGAATCATGTTTGTAGTACCGGTTGCACCGGATGGCACACCAGCGGTAACAACTACAAGGTCACCAGACTCGATAGCCCCAGTACCAAGCGCACCAGTAATGGCTTGTTTTACCATTTCATCGGAGTTGATAATTTCATGTCCCTTAATAGCCTCTACGCCCCAGCATAATTGCATGCGACGAATAGTTTCCTCATGAGGTGTGACAGCGATGATTTTACAATCTGGACGATGACGCGCCACGCTAAGTGCGGTGTGGCCAGATTCAGTACATGTCAAAATAGCAGCGGCCCCGAGATTTTGAGCTACGCGCACACTAGCCAAGCATACGGCGCTTGTAGTAGTCATTTCTTCATCCTCACGAGCGCGGCTATAGCTATCGTAAATAGCAGCCTTTTCCGTTACCTCTGCAATGCGAGTCATGGTCGCAACAGCTTCTACAGGATAGGAACCATTGGCTGTTTCACCAGATAACATAATCGCATCGGTACCATCCAAAATGGCGTTAGCTACGTCACTTGCTTCCGCACGTGTTGGACGTGGATTTTGAATCATAGACTCAAGCATTTGTGTCGCCGTAATAACGGGTTTACCCAAGTTATTGCATTTTTCAATCATCATCTTTTGAAGTACTGGCACTTCTTCTGCAGGGATTTCTACACCGAGATCGCCACGCGCAACCATGAGGCCATCAGCTACTTCCAAGATTTCATCGATATTTTTAACGCCTTCTGCATTTTCGATTTTCGCGATAATCTTGATATCTTTTTTCTCAGACTCAAGAATGCGGCGAATAGCCACAATGTCTTTACCCCGTTGCATGAAGGATGCGGCCACAAAGTCTACCCCTTGTTGACAGCCAAAGCGCAAGTCCGCTTCATCCTGTTCAGATACAGGTGGCAAGCTTAGTGCTACACCTGGTACGGCTACACGCTTGCGGTTGCCGATTTCCCCGCTATTTTGAACAGTTGTAATGATATTATTGCCTTCGATAGCATCGATGGTAAGTGTTACAAGCCCATCAGCCAATAGAATTTTATCCCCTACGGACACATCACCTGTAAGACCTTTGTGGTTCACGGAGCTAAGCTCTTTTGTGCCTTCCACATCATCTGTAGTCAACGTAAATGGTTGACCAGCTTCGAGGAATACCTTGCCTTCTTTAAATAGACCGAGACGAACCTCAGGGCCTTTTGTGTCGAGCAATAATGCGATCGGTTTATTCACAATCATCGCTGCATCGCGCACCATTTGCATGCGTTCTGCTTGCTCTTCATGGGATCCGTGAGAGAAGTTAAAACGAGCTACGTTCATGCCCGCCCGCATCATATCTTCTAAGATACCAAATTTATCCGTTCCCGGACCTACAGTACATACTATCTTTGTACGTTTCATCTTTCCTCCTATGAAAGCACATCCAAGATTGGATCTTTCATTTCTTATTATATCAATGTTGGTGAAAGCTATCTGTGCCTCACACAACATATGTTATTGCACCTCTACGGAGCCTTCACCTAAAATAGATTCAATAGCCCTGATGGATTCATCACTAGGGTCAAAGCACATATTTGGTGGCAGATTAATCCGTTTTCGTTGACGGTGTAAATATAATGACGTTGGCACAGAGCCAGCAGTGCTAGTCAACACGCGTTTTAAGGCTTCGCTATTTTCTGGTGTATCATATTGGCTATAAATGTGGATTGCCACCTGTTTTGCCTGCCCATAGTTTACCTTTAATGGCGTAATACGGTCTGCAATGATTTGCACACCTTTTTCATCCGCATCAACCCGGCCTTTTACCTTAACAATCATATCGACTGCAATGAATTGCTGGCTTTGACTAAAGACCTTAGGGAATGCCACTACATTAGCCGCACCAGAATAATCTTCAATGCGAAGAATGGACATAACCTCATTGCGCTTCGTCATGCGGTCTGATTTATTTTCGATGAGACCGCCAAAGGTAATGGTTTGACCATCGTATTGCTCTGGATTTTCTACGAGAGCACCCAGTTCAAAGAGGCCCTCCAACTCCTTCGCATATCCTTGCAATGGATGCCCCGTAATGTAAAAGCCGGTATATTCCTTTTCATCCTTTAATTTATCGTCTTCCGATAAATCCTCCACATTGGGAACAGGGATAAAATCGACAGATTCTTCCATATCGCCAAAGAGGTTCATAGTGCCCATAGCGGCATCCTTTTGCTCTTTAGCACCAACGGCTTGTGCGCTTTCATACATGTGCAATAATTGGTTACGATTTTCCTTAAAGCCATCCATAGCGCCGCAGCGAATGAGACTTTCAAGTAATCGTTTATTAACAACCTTATTGTCCACCCGTTTACAGAAGTCCACGATATCCGTATATAGACCATGCTCATTGCGCTCACGAATCAAGCGATCAATGGCGTTGTCCCCTACATTCTTGATACCGCCAAGTCCGAAACGAATAGCGTCGTCTTGTACGGCGAAACTACGCTCAGAATAGTTAATATCTGGGCCTAGTACCTTAACATTGTGCTTCTTGCAGGCATTAATGTAGTAGGTCAATTTCTGCATGTTCTGCATGAAGCTAGTCATCGTTGCAGCCATAAATTCAGGGAAATAGTGGGCTTTCAAATACGCCGTTTGGTACGCGATATACGCATACGCCGCACTATGTGATTTATTAAAGCCATAGCCGGCGAAGTATACGAGCAAGTCAAATACTTCGTTCGCAATGGACTCTTCTATACCATTATTAATAGAACCTTGAATAAAAGATTCGCGCTGAGCCTTTAGAACGGATTCCTTTTTCTTACCCATGGCGCGGCGCATTAAGTCCGCTTGACCAAGGGAGAAGCCGCCCATGGCGGATGCAATCTGCATAACCTGTTCTTGGTACAAGATGACACCAAAGGTATCTTTCAAAATCGGTTCCAAGATAGGATGTAAATAGGTAACCTCTTTTTTACCGTGACGACGGTCGATAAAGTCTGCCACCATGCCAGACCCCAATGGACCTGGACGGTACAAGGCTACCAATGGAATTAAGTCCTCAAAATGCTCAGGCTTAAGGTCCATAACGAGCTTTGTAATACCTTCTGATTCGAGCTGGAATACGCCAGAGGTATCGCCCTTAGTGAGGATATCACAAGCTGCCTTGTCGTCTAGTGGAATAGCATCTAAATCGAGGTCAATACCACGGTTCGCTTTGATGAGCTTTAAGGCATCCCCCATAACCGTTAAGGTACGTAGGCCCAAGAAGTCCATCTTTAAGAGGCCTAGTTCCTCGATATTATCCTTATCGTATTGCGTTACAAAGCCCTCTTCGTTGGCATTTTGTACCGGTACGTGGTCATCTAGAGGGTCTGCAGAAATTACGACACCCGCTGCATGAGTGGACGAATTGCGCGCAATCCCTTCTAACTTTTTACCAAAATCAAATAACTCTTTAACGTTTGGATCAGCTTCGTACAAAGCCTTTAATTCTTTACCTTGCAAAGCCTTATCTAAGGTTATGCCTAGTTCGTTGGGAATCATCTTAGCAATGCGGTTAACTTCCGCTAGTGGCAGGTCTAGCACGCGACCTACGTCACGGATAACGGCACGAGCCGCCTCTGTACCGAAGGTAATAATCTGGGACACACGAGCTTGACCGTATTTTCGAGTTACATATTCGATGGCTTGACCACGCTTTTCATAGCAGAAATCAATATCGATATCAGGCATGCTTACCCGCTCTGGATTTAAAAAACGTTCAAAGAGCAAGTCGTACTTTAAGGGATCGAGGCCTGTAATGCCTAATAGATAGGCTACTACGGACCCCGCCGCAGAACCACGACCAGGACCTACTAAGATGTCGTGCTCACGGGCATAGCGTACATAGTCCCATACGATGAGGAAGTAATCCTCAAAGCCCATGGTGCCAATTACATCTAACTCGTAGTCTAAACGTTTTTGTAATTCTTCAGAGGTCTCCCCATAGAGGCGAGGAATTTCTCGTTCACAAACCTTACGCAAATAGGTCTTAGACGTTTCCCCTTCTGGCACATCAAAGTGCGGCAAGTGATGTTCGTCAAAATTAAACTCCACATTACAGCGTTCTGCAATTTTTAAGGTATTTTCGATGGCTCCCGGAATATGTGAGAACAGCTCTGCCATCTCATCCCCAGATTTTAAATAGAACTCATCATTAGGGAACTTTAAGCGGTCCACTTCGGCACGACGTCGGCCTGTAGAAATACATACCTTAATATCTTGCGCATCCGCATCCTCTTTTAAGACATAGTGGAAGTCATTAGATGCTACAATGCCAAGACCATATTCCTTGCTGAGCTTAATGAGCTCCTCTTGGGCCTTTGCCTCCTCTGGCAAGCCATGATTTTGGATTTCTAAGAAGAAATTATCCTTGCCGTACGTCTCGATATACCATTCAATAGATCGCTTCGCGCCTTCCATATTATCTTGCAAGATATATTGAGGGATTTCCCCCTGAATACACGCACTGAGGGCAATTATCCCCTTACTGTATTGGCGCAATAAATCACGGTCTGCACGTGGCTTATAATTAAACCCTTCAGTAGAGGCTTTCGACACGATTTTTACGAGATTACGATACCCTTCCATAGTCTCTGCTAATAGAATGAGATGTTTCAAACGTTCACGGCTGCGACCTTCTGGTTTATCAAGGCGGCTATGTTCCGTTACATATACTTCACACCCAATAATCGGTTTAATGCCTTGTGCTACACATTCCTTATAAAAATAAATGGCTGCATACATATTGCCATGATCCGTAATGGCAAGGGCTGGCTGATTTAACTCCTTCGCACGACGTACCATGTCAGGCAAGCGACTGATGCCGTCTAGCAAACTAAACTCTGTATGACTATGTAAATGTACAAATGGCTGCATGGTACACCTCCTTTAAGGGCGATGAGCAAAATACACGTTCAATGACTTCTTACGAGCCTTCCAATCTGGCAAAAACTGTGCCACTAGATTGTGAAAGTTCTTGGAATGGTCTAAATATTTAAAATGGGCAAACTCATGAATCATAACGTACTCAATATACGCCTGTGGCCCCTCTAATAGTCGAGTATTCATCTTGATGAGCTGCTTTGTAGGCGTACAAGAGCCCCAACGACTCTTCATACGCTGCTGTTTTATGGTTGGCATAGGTACGTCAATACCTTGCTTGTGAAAGCGCTGATACACGACCTTTGCCCAATGGACAAAGACCTTCTCCCCTAAATTGCGCCAATAACTTTGCATTAATTTATGCTTCGCTTCAAAGGTCGTACCACGAGGTACCACCATGGTAAGAATGGCCTTCCCGTCAAAGCCGATATGAGGCTTTCCGTCCTGCTCAACTAGGCGCAAAGTAACGGGAATGCCGAGGATGGATAAGCTTTCACCATTCACATACTGTAGCGCCTCAACACGCTTGGCATTCAATGCATCAATCTTGTAACGAGCCCGCTCAATAAAGGGCATATTCTCGATGACAAACTTGTCCACCCTATAATCCGGCACATAGGCATTCGCCGACACATGGATCACACCATCCTTTGTAATGCGCATGTTCATGTTCTTCACACGCTTGATGGTTAACTCATATTCAATTCTGTCGCCATTATAGGTAATAGACCTAGTTGTTGAAGTATTCATACCTTTTATTTTATCATAAAACACTCATGAAAACGTAGAATTCTGGTAATTTTAATAGAACTACTTAGATTTTAATCAATACTGATTTTTATTAGTTTTCAATATAAAAATGACACCTATACCAGTCCCTTATGAAAGGTATAGATGTCATTAAAATAAGCTTATAACATTTAACACTAAATATTATTTAAGGATAGAAGTTAATAAAGGTTAATCCCAAAATTAAAAGTAATCATAAGTATAGAACCAACTTAATAATCTTTTAGAATCTATAATCCCAAGTCTATAAACTTCCCTAAAACTTTAATTTGCCAGAACATCCCTCTAGTAGCTTTTAAATCAATGTCTGTTTTTAACTTATCAAAACTCACATCATAAAATGGTAATAATACCTGTAATGATGCTAATTTTGCTTTCATAGTAATTAATTCTTTACTTAATTGCCCGGATATATTAGTATCAACTATCTCCTGTAAATTGGAAATACATGCTTGAAAATCTTCATTCTGAATACGTTCACACGTATATATTTCAGACAAATAGGTCTGTTTAATACAACTTAAGATTGATTCAGAAATGAATTCAGGTTTTTGTAAGACTTCATACAATCCTAACAAAAACAACGCCCAAAATATCTCCTCTACATAATCGGTAAAGAAATAGATACCGAACTTCTTTTCATCATGTGTAGAAATCTTTAACGCTTCAGATAAAGTATTACCCTCTAACTCCCGTTCTATTAAAGCAATCCAACTACTGCATTCAATATCATCTAACATATCATTTAATGGTGGTATAGGAATCCTACGAGCCATCCACTCATCAACATCCTCTAAACTCATCCCATCTCCAATAATATTTAACAATTTATCGGACAGATGTGCTTTTCTACACATTAATCGAATTAACATACTAAATATGTAATATTCTAGAATGGTCAAATCAATATAATTTCGTCTATATGCCTTAACAGCACCCAATATAAAGACCATTAAAAATGTATCTAAGCTTTTTTTATTTTTAAAATAAATCATAATTATACCTCTACCCACTATATTATTTTAGCTTTTGATTTACTGGTTTATCATTAACCCTTTTTATTTATAGTAATAAATAATATATATTCTTTAGCCAGACTCCCCAACTAAGTATGAATACATTGAAAAGTTAATCACTCTAAATAGTTTTCTAACCCCATTTTATGTTCTGGTTTTAAGCTCATACTCTCTCGTGCAGTGACTAACTTAACAAATAATTCTTCTATAACCTCCTTATCCTCTTTACTAAATTGACTATAATGATCTATAGCTATAATTTTATCTTTCAATTGTTTATCATGATTTCGTTCTTTGATTAATTCATTAATAATAAACTCTTTTGATTTACTAGAAATCGTCTCATTAAGAAAATTATAATTTAATAAGTTATTAGAATAGTACTTCCATACAGTACCTGTTTCTAAATCTATCTTTGTAATACTACCAAAATCAACATTATAAAATATATTGTTAGAAATTTTATACGTATCAATTTTCGATAATTTAGATCCTGTAGCTAAATTATAAATCCCACGGGTTTCGTAAGAGAAAAAGAATGGAAATCTAATTATATTGCCTTCCTCTATAGGAATTCTTTGCCTAAAATCAGCATAAAATTTGCTTTTCCAAACCTCCTGTTCCGCATCAGAGAAACGACTAAATTCCGGATATACATTAGTAATGTCATCTATTCTAATTTCATTAGGTGGCTCTTTATGTAATATAAATACATGTTCGTTATTTAATTCATTATATACACCAATACCATTTGTAGTTATATAATATATTTTCCCTCGTACTTCATCAAAACCAAGAACATTAGAAGCAATTATATTAGTTGGCTCTTTGTAATATATTATACCTCCCCTCAGATCCAAATAGTGGATAAATGGGTGCATAAAGTTTGTAGCAAAGAAAAGCCAACCGCCAAAAATAATACCTACTACTATTAAACAAGAAAGAAGTATTCTCTCAAGCCATTTTTTTGAGTTTTTTCCTATCTGCATGAAAGCTCATCCAATCAATTCCATCAACGAACTTAAAATCATTTATCTTCATAAGTTAGCTCTAAAGATACCTCACCATTAGAGGTTAATGTATATACTAAACCAGAGAATGGGTTTTGATTATAGAATTTAAAAGTCTCAATTATCGCTAAAACTTCATTCTTTAAATCATACATAACCTCCGAAATAATAGCCGGCTCTTCATCATTATTTTCTATATACTTTGTAATACATGAATCATCCTCAGTTTTATAAACTAAAAGCTCTACAGAGAGATTATCAATATTCATATCAAAGTGTAATTTAGCACGATGCCAATTTAAAGGCGTTAATTTGTATATACTTTTGGCCACTTTATTATAATGTTTCTCAAGTTCTGATTCTAAGCTTTTATGCTTTAACTTAAACGCCTTATCAATAGCAGTATAATTTTTTGCTAATACACGAGACTCCATATCTTCCAATAATAAAACACCTCGTGGACCTTTTAGCATTTTTTTATATACATCCGGATCAAATTCATCTTTATTTTCCAAAACACCAAAGTTTTTATATACCCACTTATATCTATTTTGGAGCCAGTAATCGTCAGTTACAAAATCATTATGGAATTCACAATGTGGCTCATAATCATCGCGTAAAATATACATTGTTCCCCACGTCCATTGTTCTGTAGAGGCTTCATGAAGTAAACGTACATACGTTAAAATCTCACTAGTCCCTAGTCCCAGCTTTTATAGATTTTACTTTTTCATCACTGCAATTATATAGCAAATCTCCATAACTAATGATTGAACCAGCCGGGGTTTTTACATAATAACAAGCCGAACTCATACCTGATTCTGTACATTCAAAAAACAAATAAATCTTATACCAATATTTAGGCGTACACTCCACCAATATATCTCTTATTTTATTAATATATGTATTCATGGTTGTTCCTATTAATCTACACTTTTCCAATTAAATTAAATCTATTTAAATCTTGATGAAATTAAATACAAACATACATGTTGCTATAAAAAATATTGGCAATATAGAGTAAAAATCTTTTTTAGCTTTTTTATTGAGCATTGCTTTCACGTCAGGTGATAAACTAAAATCCGATTCAATAGCAGGAACTCTTAACCACATTTCTAATAAAAACAGAATTACAGATGTCAATTCTAACAAAAACCGCACTAGTCTAGAATACCCTGCAAAAATAATATATAAGAAAATTATCACACCTAAAAGCAGCTCTGTAATTAACAAAGATTTTGAGCGTTTAATTTTAATATGCTGTAATGTGAAGTATGGATTTTTAATGAAATACAGACAAAATAAAAATGCTAAAAATCCTGCAAATACTACTATCATAACTTTCTCCTATGAGACTAGTAAATATTTATTCCTCTTCTATAATTTAATTATATGTTAAACTAGCATATACCACCAACGAATATTTTGTTATATACGGCAAAAAAAGCACCATCTATCAAGGGACGACTTATGTGTCGTTTAGCTCCCCAAATAGATGGTACTTTTTATAATTAAGTTAATTAAATTGTTCAAATAAACATGTCTCACTCAATCTACAATGTTAGTATATTAAACTACTTTATATTTCGTCGTGCCGCTAAGCTACCAGCGCTGCTAGCTAGGCCCGCTCGATTGATATGAGGGTTCCCATGTTTGTACGTCTTTGGCTTGCTACTTTTATCTTCTACTTTTGATTTCTCAAATTTAGTAAATAGATTATCTAGCTCGCGCAAGAGCGCACGTTTTTGTGAGTCTTTTAACTCGAATACATCACCTTTATAGGCGATGTATTTATTTTTTAGTACAGGACTGAGATCATAGATGGGCTCGTGTTCTTCTCCATTTACATCCAACAGCTCATCCAAGGTCAATCCATAATAGCGAGACAGGGCACAGAGTGTATCTAAATCTGGTTCGCGATACCCTGTTTCGTAATTTGAAAGCGCCGCATTACTGATACCTACGGCCTTTGCTACTTCGATTTGGCTTTTGCCCATGCGCACGCGAGCACGCTTTAAGTTCTTGTAAAACTGCATGTTCATCACCTGTATCGATACATAAACAACTACAAACTATATACTTTTATAATAATGTATCACTGATTTTTTTGAAAGCTTCATCAGCAACGGCTAATGTGCGTTCCACTTCACTGCTCTTATGGCAGATAGATACGAAATTACTTTCATAAGGACTTGGCGCATAGTAAATACCATGGCTCAAGTTATGGTGGAAGAACATTTTAAATTGTTCTTCGTTGCAAGCTGAAGCATCTTCAAAGTTCTTAACCGGTTTGTCAGTGAAAAAGATGGTGAACATGGAGCCTACTCGTTGTACTACAACAGGCACATTGTATTGTGCCGCCAATCTTTCAAAGCCTTCGCAAAGGGCAATCGTCGTATCTTCTACTTGTTTAAACACCGTTGGATCCCGTTGCAGAATGGAAAGCGTTGCCAAACCAGAGGTAACGGCAATGGGGTTACCACTCAATGTACCAGCTTGATAAATAGGACCAGCTGGAGCAATTTGGTTCATAATCTCACGAGAGCCACCGAATACAGCGAGTGGCATGCCGCCGCCAACGATTTTACCAAGGCATGTAAGGTCTGGTTTAATGTTGTAACGTTTTTGAGCACCACCGCTGCTAGCGCGGAAGCCACACATAACTTCGTCAAAGATCAGTATTGCACCGTGAGCCTTAGTTACTTCTCGCAAGGTTTCGAGGAAACCTGGTACTGGAGGTACGCAGCCCATGTTACCAGCTACAGGTTCAACTATGATAGCCGCAATGGTATCGCCCATATCGTCGAATAATTTACGAACCGCTTCAGAATCATTGTACGGCAATGTTATGGTATTTTCAGCTACGCCTTGGGGAACACCAGGGCTATCCGGTACGCCAAAGGTAGCAAGGCCAGATCCGGCTTTCACCAATAGCGCATCGCTATGACCATGGTAACAGCCTACAAATTTTACGATGCGATCACGACCAGTATAGCCACGAGCAACGCGCAAGGCACTCATGGTAGCCTCTGTACCAGAGTTTACGAGGCGGATAACCTCCATGGATGGCATGAAGGCTTGTATCTTTTTAGCCAATTCTGTTTCTAGTAATGTAGGCGCACCATAGCTAGTACCGCGAGGAATAGCCTCTTGTAGGCTCGCGATAACCTCTGGGTTCGCATGGCCCAAGATCATAGGACCCCAGCTCAATACATAGTCGATGTATTCGTTATTATCGATGTCATAAATACGGCTACCACTGGCACTGCTGATAAACGGAGGGTTGGATCCTACGCTGCGATAGGAACGAACAGGACTATTTACGCCGCCAGGCATATAACGTTTAGCCTCGTTAAAGGCCTTTTCAGATTTACCGAGTTGGAACATAGTTCCTCCTTATTGTTGTAACCATTTAGCAATATCTAAGGCATGGTACGTAATGATGATTTTAGCACCAGCACGCTTCATGGAAAGCATTGTTTCCATAACGAGGCGTTCTTCGTCGATAAGACCAGCCGCTGCGGCGGATTTAACCATCGCATATTCGCCGGATACATTGTATACCGCAACCGGCAATTCATAGCGGTCGCGTGTTTCACGAACAATGTCCAAATAGGATAATGCCGGTTTAATCATGATAATATCCGCACCTTCAGCGATGTCGAGTTCAATTTCTCTGAAAGCTTCCAAGCGATTGGCTGGATCCATTTGATAAGATTTACGGTCACCAAATTTTGGCGCAGAATTAACAGCACCGCGGAACGGACCATAGTATGCAGATGCGTATTTTGCCGCATAGCTCATGATAGATACATTGGTATAACCAGCCGCATCAAGGGCTTCACGAATAGCACCTACACGGCCGTCCATCATGTCGGATGGAGCCACCATATGTGCACCTGCTTCCGCTTGGCTCACCGCTACTTTACAAAGTAATGGCAATGTTTCATCGTTCAAGATTTCATGGTCATCAATCATGCCACAATGCCCTGTCGTAGTATATTGGCACAAGCACACATCAGCTACGACCAATAGATTTGGTACAGCTGCACGGATGGCTTTAATGGCTTGTTGTACTGGTTGGGACATATCCCATGCAGAGGAACCTTTTTCGTCCTTGTATGTAGGAATACCAAAGATTTCTACACCACGCACACCAAGATCATAGGCCTCTTGGGCTACTTTCACAGCTTCATCAACAGACAAGTGATATTGACCTGGCAATGTGTCGATTTCTTTTTTGATACCTTCACCAGGCACAATAAATAATGGATAAATCAAATCAGTTACGTCGAGTGTCGTTTCGCGTACCAAATCTCGCATTTCTGGATTGATACGCAAGCGGCGAGGACGGTATGTTAAATCGTACATGTAATCCTCCTAAATATCTTTTACAATAGCGTTTACTAAGCCATCAGTTGTATATACATCACTGATGATAGCCGGTTTAAGACCTGCACTCATAGCCGTAGCAGCTGTAATTGGACCGATACAAGCCACTTTAGTATTGCCTAATAGCTCTAGTGCATTATCGCCCAATAATTGGATTGTATTTGTTACAGTAGAAGAACTTGTGAAGGTAATGTAATCTACTGTGCCTTCTGTTAAAGCTGTTATTAATGCGTCTTGTTGAGAGGTATCTTGTGTTGTTTCGTATAAACGCAAAATATCTACATCCATATCGCGATGACGCAAGCAGCGTGGGATCACATCGCGTGCTACCTTTGGTTGAATCAACAATACAGAATCCCCTGCATTGAGTTCTTCTTCAAGAGCCTCCACAGCAGATTCTGCCTTGTAATCTACAGGAATGATATCTGGTACGATGCCATATTTATGGAGTTCACGAGCCGTAGCACAGCCGATAGCTGCCACCTTAGAATTGCCTAACGCACGTGTATCTTTGCCTTCTTTATAAAGAGCATCGAAGAAGTAGCGAACCCCTTCACCAGATGTGAATACGATGCATTGGTATTGTTTTGTATTATTGATGATACGTTTATCTTCATCAAATAATTCCAATGGAGATGTTTTGATTGCCGCTGCTTCCACTACATTTGCGCCTTGAGCCGCTAATTTTTCGCGGAATGCACTTGCTTGGGAGCGAGCGCGTGTGACCACAACAGTTTTCCCGAATAAAGGTTTATTATCGAACCATTGTAATTTTTCACGAAGGTTGACTACATCACCTACTACGATGATAGCTGGTGCTTTCAATTTAGCCTTTGCTACATCTTCAACGACATGTTCAAGGGTAGAAACCAATACCTCTTGTACTGGTTTTGTTCCCCACCGAACAAGTGCTACTGGTGTAGAGGCTGCCCGGCCATGGGCCATCAGCTTTTCGGCAATGACAGGCAAGTTGCCGACACCCATTACAAAGCAAAGTGTATCTACCGCCGTAGCAAGTCCTTCCCAATGGATACCGGATACTGCTTTTGTAGGATCCTCATGACCTGTTACAACCGCAAAGGATGTGGCCATAGCGCGTTGTGTTACAGGAATCCCTGCATAAGCAGGCGCTGCGATAGGAGATGTTACACCTGGCACGAATTCAAATGGTACACCGGCTTCGCCAAGAGCCATCGCTTCTTCACCACCACGACCAAATACGAGCGGATCACCGCCTTTTAATCGCGCTACAATTTTGCCTTCTTTACCCTTTTGGACTAAAAGCTCATTGATTTCCCATTGGTGCATTGTGTGATCTTTACATTGCTTACCAGCGTAAATCAGTTCAGCATCTGGACGTGCCCATTCTAACAGATGAGCATCTGCTAAATAATCATATACAATTACATCTGCTTTTTCGATGCATTCACGACCTTTTACAGTGATAAGTTTAACATCGCCAGGGCCCGCACCAATTAGATATACCATACCTGTCATTTTATGATTCCTTCCTCTATGAGAGCATCCACAATACGTTTGCCCCCTTCTTCGTATAAAGCTTTTGCAAGGTTTTTCCCAAGAATTTCACCTTTTTTAGCAGGGCCAGAGATTTCCCCTTCGTACACAGTTTTTCCATCGAGGGATGCAATCATGGCTTTCAAGGTTAATTGTCCTTTATTTATGATACCATGTACGCCCATTGGCACTTGGCAACCTCCGTTTAGTTGACGCAAGAAACTGCGTTCCCCTTCAACGGCATAGCGCGTTGCTTCATCGTTGATAGGAGCCAACATATCAAGCATCTCTGCATCGTCAGCGCGACACTCAATAGCGAGCGCCCCTTGTCCAACGGCAGGAATCATTTCATCAGCCTTGAAGACTTGTGTGATTTGGTCTTCTAAACCTAATCGTTTAAGCCCTGCTTGAGCCAAGATAACACCATCTAGCTTTTCCGTTTCAATCTTGCTCAAACGAGTCTGTACATTACCGCGAATAACCTCTACCTTTAGGTCAGGGCGAACGTGTAGCAATTGAGCTTGACGGCGCAAGCTACTGGTACCAACGCGAGCCCCTTGTGGCAATTTATCTAGTGTTTTATACACAGGGCTCACCAGCGCATCATAAGGCACTTCACGAGCAGAAATAGCCCCAAGAGTGAGGCCTTCTGGTAACTCTGTAGGCATGTCCTTTAAGCTATGTACGGCAATATCGATATCGCCTTTATGCATAGCCGCTTCTAATTCAGCGGTAAATAAACCTTTACCACCAACTTGAGCCAGTGGTTTCTCTAAGATACGGTCACCTTTTGTATTAAAGTGAACCAACTCTACCGTAATATTTGGGTACAGACGTTGTAATTCTGCACTAATATGTTCAGCCTGCCACAGGGCAAGGGCACTTTTTCGCGTGCCGATTCGAATATGATCTCTCATGGCATTAGCCTTCTTTCTCAAGATTAAACATATCTTTGAATAAATCCCAGTACAAGCCCTCTTCCTCTGTACCAGCGATTTCGTTGAAGTGAATCATCGGTTCACGCAACATTTTGCGAATGATCATGCGACTCATCGAGTCCATAACACGGCGCTCTTTATCGGAAATATCTGGCAATTTAGCTAATGCGCGATGTAATTCACGACGGCGAATACGCTCCGCTTTTTCTGTAAGCAATGCCATCATCGGACGCACTGTTAAATAGCTTAATTTATCCAATAACTCTTCAATAGCATCGTGAATAATAGGTTCTGCACGACGAGCTTCCTCTTCTCGTTGTGCCTTGTTTTCTTCTACTACACTTTCAAGAGAATCAATATTAAATAGATAAATACCGTCCAAATCTGCCACCGCAGGGTCGATATCACGAGGTACCGCAATATCGATCATAACGATTGGTTCACCCTTACGAAGAGTCGTAATTTTCTTCGCTTCTTTTTCAGTAATAATATAATGCGGTGCCCCTGTAGATGTAATAAGAATATCCGCATCTTTAGCATACTCTACAAAGTTATCGAGCTTAACAGCTTTACCATTAAAGCGTTCCGCTAACATTTCAGCCTTAGCAAAGGTTCTATTAGATACGAAAATCGTTTTTACACCCTTCGCTTGTAAATGAGTAGCTGTCAATTCACTCATCGTACCAGCACCCAAAATAAGTACTGTAGCTTCGGATAATGGCTTATCTAAACTGTCCTCCGCAAGATTGACCGCCGTGTAACTAATAGATACAGGCGTATTAGCAATGCCCGTATTAGTACGTACCTTCTTACCAACGCTAATAGCCCGTTGGAATAAAATATTAAAAATTGTTCCCGTACAGCCTGCGCTATAAGCCTGAATATAAGCCCCTTTTAATTGGCTCAAGATTTGGCCTTCCCCCAACACAAGGGAATCAAGACTAGCAGAAACACGGAATAGATGCTCAATACAATCTCGTTCTTCGTAGAAGAAGAATGCATCTGCATCGATATGATCTGCTCCTTTTAAATCTTTTAACACTGCCAACATGTAATCCTTCGGGAATTCTACACCTTCTAAAGCAGCATAAATTTCCGTTCTATTACAGGTGGATAATATAACGCATTCTGAGATACAGTCAAATTCATAGAGGCGATTTAGTGCGGCAACTACCTCGTCTTTATCAAACGAGAAACGTTCACGCACCTCTACAGCGGCACTTCTATGATTTAGACCTAATACCACTAATTGCATAGTTTAGTTTCTCCTCTATAATCATCCACTCTCCCTTGAGAATGGCTTCAAATGTTTCTACCGTCAGATTGTCTCGCCAAAATTTCTGTCGAGCCTCTGGAGTAGGAAGTAGTAACTTTACTTCTTCTCTAAATATTTTAAGTCTAGGCATAGCCTTTTGCAACTGACCATAACGATTCATCATATCTTGTCGTACGAGACGATTGATACGAGGTCCTACATTATTGGCACTAATAGCAATATGAAGATCGCCGAGTTCAAGGGATGACGGCACAGTAAATCTACACGCGCTCGGATCATCACTGCGGTTGGTCCACACACGATGTTTTTTTCCTAGCTCATACAAGGTATCGTTTAGTTCATGATTATCTGTGCAGATAAACAGCAAACTACTCGAAATAATATGCTCTTCGTCGTCCATTGTGAAAGCCCGATCACACCAAGTGATGCGATTTTCCTTTGCCCATTGGCTAATCGTATCCGTTACAGCAGGAGCGATAACGACAATTTGGCAAGGCTCCTCAATAAAAAGCTGCATCCGTCGTTCCGCTACTTCTCCGCCGCCTACGAATAGGATTATATCTTCAGTTGTAGGTTGAAATGTTATGGATACCATGGCTGTCCTACTATATACAAAAAAATCGGCTTGATGGTCAAGCCGATTTTCAACTGCCTACATAAATCGTTTCAGATATACGCCGATACGCCCTTTACGAGAGGTACCTGTAATAGCTTCTACCTTCATTCGGCCACGACCACGCATGGAAATGACATCTCCTTCTTTAACCTCTTGGGATGCCCCCTTAGCTGGTTGCCAGTTTACTTGTAATAAGCCCGCATTGATAGCACTCACCAATTTAGTGCGAGATACACTAAATCCAGAACTTGCTACCGCATCTAAGCGCAAGGAAGCGACTGTAGTGCGAACTTCTTTAATTTTTTCTTCTTTTGGTGCAATATCTGATAACTCAATAGCCTCTACAGATACAGAAACCATAGCAATTTTCGTAAAGTTTTGAATTACGAAATCAGCCACGCTTTCATCCACCATAATCTGAGCGCCCCCTTGCTGGACGATAACGTCCCCAAATTTGGAGCGATCAATGCCAAGGCCCATCAAGGAGCCCAGCACATCGCGATGGGTAAGCAATCGGAACCGAGGGTCCCAATTCACCTTAAGAGCGCGAATACCCATATCCACAGTACCGTTAAAATCGCTGTCTACAAAAGCGATACGAATACGTTCCGCCCCTTCATAGCCACCGTCAGTTTTAACTGTTAACTGTGGGTAATTAGCCTTGATAGCATCTGCAATAACAAGGCCTGCAGGACTCGTAAAATCCGCCACGCGATAGGGGCGACCTTTAACAACCTGCTCAGCCAAGTCAAGCATGCGACGAGCTTCCTCACCGCTGCCGCTGGCTTCAAAATATCGAATTAATTTACTAGTATCTGCCAAAATTATTTCCCCAATTCATTCGACCGAGCAAGACATGCTACTACGCCATCTTGGAGAGCACTGCGAAGTCCACCTTTTTCCATGGCACCAATACCAGCAATGGTAGTGCCCCCAGGGCTGGTCACTTGATCTCGTAGTACTGCTGGATGATTGCCACTTTCAAGAGCCATCTTACCAGCACCGTACATCGTTTGAGCAGCTGCCTTTATGGCTAGCTGACGTGGTAAACCAATACGAACGCCTGCATCAGCTAAAGCATCAAGGATAACGAACATATAGCCAGGGCCCGCGCCAGATAGTGCGCCTAAGCGATCTAAATCGGCTTCGCTCACCACTGCTACCTCACCTACAGCCTCAAATAAGGCTCGTACAGTACGCCCTAGGTCAGTATTCACATCATCCCCGGCAAGTGCCGTCATGCCAGCACCGATAGAAGCCGGTGTATTTGGCATAGCTCTAAACCAGTTAGCTTGTGGAATCGCCGCATCAAGAGTATCTAATGTGACGCCTGCGGCAACGGAAATCATAACAGTCCCATAAGGTACTTCTTTTAAAGTCTCTAACACAGATGGTAACACTTGTGGTTTTACAGCCAATAAAATAGTGTTGTACTCGTTTACATTAGGCAATGTAGTAAAACCTACTACACCAAGCTCCTCTGCAAGAGCCTTACATTGTTCTTCGCGACGCACTAGAATGTGTGTATCACAGGCTTTCAACACACCATGCTGTAATGCACCGCGCAATAGAGCGCCACCCATTGAGCCAACGCCTATACATAGGGTTTTACCTAACATAGTTATCACCACCATTTATAGAGAGATTATTTGTTTTCCCAAGAATATTCGTTTTGCTCAGTTGTGTTGCTTTCATTGTCATTATAATCAATGGAAATATTTACAGGTACACACATGAAAATGTCTTTACCTACTTTTTCCAATTTGCCATCCAATGCATAGGTCGCACCAGATACGAAATCTACAATACGAGCTGCTTCATGAGGGTCTGTATTTTCAAAATTAATCAATACAGGACGCATGTCGCGCAATTGATGTGTAATATTTTCAGAGTCTTCAAATACTTTTGGTTCAATTACAACTACTTTCATAGCTGTTGGACGTTGTGTCATCGTAGATTGGCCTCCTACCTTGCGTGGATGAAATTCAGATGCACCGGACACGGGAGCCGCTGTTGCTACTGGGGTAGGTTCAGCTTCGTATTCCTCTTCATCTTCGTATTCGTAATCATCATATTCATAGTCATCATCAGTTCTGCCTAAGAATAAGTTTTTTGCTTTGTCTAAATAATCTCCCAATGCCATTTGGATTTCCTCCTAATACAATTAACGCTTCCGATTATCAGGTAACCCGAACCTTAGTAATATACACGTTCCCCAAAAATTGCTGTGCCTACACGAACGATGTTAGCCCCTTCTTCCAAAGCGACCTCAAAGTCGTGAGTCATCCCCATAGATAAATATTGAATCTGCCCTTCTTCAAAGTAGCGTTTCATATCCTCAAACAAGGCATTCGCTACGCGAAAGATTGGACGAGCTTCCTGTGGATCATCGAAAAATGGCGCCATACACATCAAGCCCCTTACGCGTACATGAGGCAATGTTTTTGCATAGTCTCGTATTTCTGGAAACTCTTCAACGGTCATTCCCGTTTTAGAAGCTTCGCGGGCCACATTGACTTGCAGCAATACATCTTGTATCTTGTCGTGCTTTGCAGCAACCTTTTCGATTTCATCTAATAATTTACGGCTATCCACAGAATGAATTAAATCAAACATAGGAACCGCTTGGCGCACCTTATTGACCTGTAAATGACCAATCAAATGCCATGTTAATTGTGGCCCCTTATAGGTTAGCTGTTTTTCTTTGGCCTCTTGTACTCGATTTTCTCCTACATGAGTGACACCGAGCCGTGCGACCTCTTCCACAGCCGACACAGGGTGGTTCTTTGTAACCGCCACTAATAATGCTGTATCTACGCGACCAACACGCGCCATAGCATCGGCCATGCGCTGCTGTATAGCGTGTAGGGATTCTTCAATCACGTGAATGCCCCCTTCAATCTATATATCATAATCATCAAATATATTTGTATAGACTATTTTATTATATAGTATTTAAGGTCAAATGTACATGATTTAAGGCTTATCCCTTCCACAAATCCAAGCATGTATATATATATAAAATATCATACTTTATTATGATTCCTGTGAAAGCCGAATTTTATCGGTCTTGTAACATCGCAAATAAGGCCATGCGACCTGTTAGGCCTGCCTCTCGACGATAGGAATAACAGTCTACTTCACTTACACTATCGGTACCACCAATCGTGATATGCTCTGAAGGAACTCCATTTACAACGAGATCCTCACCAATAAAGTTCCATAAATTGATATAAGCCTTATCTAATTTATCACCAGGATAATTGACAACATCAGATGCATCTCTGTCTGTCATATCTCTCCATGCTAATTCAAAGCGTTTACCTAGTTCTATATCTACTTCAAAGGACTCTGGGCCAATACTAGGCCCAAGATATATATAGCAATCTTTGAACTCGGTCCCATAAGCCTCTTTCATGGCCTCAATAGTAAGTACTGGTAAGCGGCCAATGGCACCACGCCAACCTGCATGCGCCGTAGCAATCGCATGATGTTTAGCATCGTAAATACCTACGCCAACGCAGTCTGCTGTGAACAGAAATAATGGCACATGCGGTAGATTTGTAAATACCGCATCACAATCATCGATGGCCGTATCTTCTCCAAAAGCACCTGCCCCAACAAGGTCTTCTGTGATTTCTACAGCCTTTAAACCATGGACTTGATTGCCACAAGAAATACGATTTGGTTCAACACCTAAATATTTCGCAACAATAGCTCGATTTTCTCGTACGCTTTGAGCTTCATCCCCTACATGAAACGCTAGGTTTAATGATTCATAAGGAACTTTAGATACACCACCATGACGATAGGTATCGCCCATAACAATGGGAAATCGATCAACCCAGCTTGGCGCCTCATAAGACCATGTTCCATGAGGGCCTTTCACATCTATACGTTTTACAGATTGATTCATCTGTTCCTCCTATTTACAAACGCCACAGCGTTTACAACCTACTGCACATGGAGGGGTATATGCTTCATCGATAGATCGTTTCCATTCCATTTCAAGATAGCCCTCCTGCATGCCCATATCTAAATGGCTCCATGGCAAGAATTCATCAAAACTGCGTTCACGATAATTCATATTATCCATATCCAGGCCAGCAGCCTTCATTTCGGACTTAAAAGATTTACTGCCCCGATCGGCTGCACATGCTGCAATGACAGCGCCTAAGCGACGATCTCCACGAGCGAGAACTCCTTGAATGTACGCCTCTTTAGGAGACTCTACGAGAACCTCAATACGGCGATTCTTTTGCAATGCTTTCTTTATATATTGTAACTTTTTCTCCACCGCTTTTTGATTATCCATGGCCATCCATTGGAACGGTGTAAAAGGCTTCGGAATAAAGGGATTGATACTGAGCGTCAAACGACCTTTACAGCCAACTTTTTCCATATGAGCCTGCGTCCTTTCCGCAAGACCTACAATAGCCTCAATATCTTCATCGGTTTCCGTTGGCAGCCCAATCATTATATATAAGCGCATGTGCTGAATACCTGACTTTGCAGATAAGGTAGCTGCATTTTGTAAATGCTCTTCACTGATACCCTTGTTAATGACGCGACGCAACCGTTCACTACCCGTTTCTGGGGCAATGGTAATCGTCTTTTGTCCACTATCCGCTAGTCCATCCACCACGGCTTGTGTTAACGAGTCAGCACGCAAGGATGCACAAGAGTAACGCATATCTTTAGAGCGAATATAATTAACTAGCTCATCTACCTCGGGATAATCCGAAATAGCAGCACCCATGAGTCCCACCTTTTTGCCTAGCTTTTCTGCGCGCTCTACGCCTTCTTTCAAAATGTCCAAAGGACGTACACGCGGTACGCGGAAGCAATATCCAGCCATACAGAAGCGACAGTGCCGACCACAACCACGGGCTACTTCGATGATATACATAGCACCAAATTCAGTATAGTTCGTAGCTACTACCGTTTCACCACCGCTAGTGAGCATTTCAAAGTGACGTTTGATCGTTTTAGGCACGCCCTCAGCAATATCATAGCCTTTAAATTCACCATCTTCATTGTAAATCGGCACATACAGGGATGGTACGTAAACACCCGATACATCCGCTAATTGACGTAAAATAGCGTGACGATCCAAGCCTTCCATTTTTCCATCTCGAATGATATCTAGTACGCGACTGACGATACCTTCCCCTTCACCGATGATAAAAGCATCGATAAAGTCGGCAAAAGGCTCAGGGTTAAAGGTCGCACAAGGGCCCCCTGCAATAACGATAGGGTCAAATTCGGTACGGTCTTTTCCCATGATAGGTACACGGCCATGGCGCAACATCAAAGGAATATGGAAATAATCCATTTCGAAGGTGACATCAAAAGCAACTACATCAAATTGATGCATAGGCCGTTGTGTTTCAACGCTCATAAGCGGAGTCTTAGTCTTATCGTAAGCTTCTAATTCCTTTTTCTCAGGCAAGAAGATTCGTTCGCAGACGCTATCATTTCGTAAATTGATTTCCTCATAAATGATATGAAGTCCAAGATTACTCATGCCCACAAAGTATGTATTCGGATAAACGATAGCTACTTTTTGCCCTGCATGAGGATTTACTGTTACCCGACTGTCTTCATCTTTATATAATTCTTGTAATCGATCAATTAAATCTTTACGATTCACTAATTTCCTTTCTATATAAGCCCACTACGAATAGTGGGCTTAATAACACTTTACATATCATTTGTACATCTATAAAATTACATAATACTAATTTCGCCTATAATAAAAAACCAATAGATATTACAATTTAGATTTCAATTTATCCTTAGTATGAGCGGTCTTACTTTTAAGAGTGCTTACAATTTGTGGGCGATGTTTTCTTTCATAAGGATATACAACAACTTTTTCATCTTTATATTCTGCAATATATATGTCCTTAACAGAGTATCCTTGAGCTTGGATTTCTTGTTCAAGCCAATCTCTATCTTTTTCAATTACATCGAGGGTAAACTGATTAATTTGACCATCATCGATAAGGTCAAATCGAATATTATCTTCACCGAATTGAACCACGTTGAGCTGACCGTTTTGCTCCAATACGGCACGCTTAACATCCGTAACATATTGAACACCGGCAGCACGAAGTTTTAATTTAAGTTCAGCCGCTTGTATACCATAACGCATACATTCTTCTGTTAGAATATGACCTTTTTCGATTACTATAACTGGATGACCATCAAGAATTGCTTTAAAAATACGAAGATTCCCTTTTAAAAACTTAAGAGTCATTACGAGGATAGTCCATAAAATAAGAACTAACATAAACTGTAAAATGCCAATTTGATCATTGTAAATAATGGCACCGATAATACCACCAAGTACGTAGTTTTGCAATTGGTCTAAAGCAGAGGTTGGGGCTAAATTGCCCTTACCCATTAAATTGATTTGTAGAATAATCGCCAAGAGACCGATGGCGAGTTTTGCAAAGACCATCCCATAGACGGCCATAGCTTCTGTCATATGTGGTCCTCCTTATTGTAATGCATCCTCTTTATCGTGAATTCGATCTATAGGGCTTACCTTATAAACACGTGTAATCGTATAGGTTGAAAATTCTGGATTAAATTGAACCTCATAGTAAGCGTCACTTACTTTTAAAATCATACCATTACGAATCTTTAAGGAGTTAACCGCCAATTGGTCACTCGGTACGGAACGATCTGAACTAAAAGAATGTAAAAATTGAGCCATACGAGAGGAGTCCTCAGAATAGGTTTTCATTCGATTATACTCTTGGTATTCAAGCCCTAAGAAGAACACTACGATTAAAGACAATATAATCATCAAGTCACGATAGCGACTAGTAAAACCATTTCGCAATACTTGTACTCCCAAAATGAGCAATGCTAATAGAACAGCTACAATTATAATAAAGCCCCAAGTTTGACCTATTACAGCCTGACTTTCAACATAGGCTAATGTGTAAAAATCCATGCCACACTCCTTTCAAATATTACTTTTTATTATACCATATTTGATTCCAATATTTTCGATGTAATCGTCAAGATGGCCCAAAATAATGTAAGAAAAGATAAAAAATAGCGACCCCTTACGGGGTCGCTTTTAATAAGCATATAATCTCACAAAAGATTACCTAAGTAATACTCTTATTTTAACCAGCTCATCAAGTTGCGAAGTTCTGCGCCAACTGGTTCAATTGGATGATTAGCAGCTGCTTCGCGATGTTCTTTAAGGAATTTTTGACCATTTTTGGAATCTGCTAAGAATTCATCAGCAAATTTACCAGATTGAATATCCGCCAAGATTTGTTCCATAGCTTTTTTAGTATCTGCAGTGATTACGCGAGGACCTGCATGGTAATCGCCGTATTCAGCAGTGTTGGAAATGGAGTCGCGCATTTTTTGGAAGCCACCTTCGTAGATAAGGTCTACGATCAATTTCATTTCATGCAAGCATTCAAAGTAAGCGTTTACAGGTTCATAACCAGCTTCTGTTAATACTTCGAAACCAGTTTTGATCAATTCAGTAACACCGCCGCACAATACAGCTTGTTCACCGAAGAGGTCAGTTTCAGTTTCAGATTTGAAGTTAGTTTCCAAGATACCGGAACGGCCACCACCGATACCAGATGCCCATGCTAATGCCACTTCTTCAGTATCGCCAGATGGGTCTTTTTCTACAGCGTACAAGCAAGGAACGCCAGAACCTTCTTGGTATGTACGACGAACTAAATGACCAGGACCTTTAGGAGCTACCATGAATACATTGATGTCTTCACGAGGTACGATTTTACCAAAGTGAATGTTAAAGCCATGAGCAAATGCCAAGTACGCACCTTGTTTCAAGTTTGGAGCAATATCTTGTGCATATACGTCTGCTTGCAATTCGTCTGGAATCAATACCATAACGATATCAGCGCCTTTAACGGCTTCTGCAGTTTCTTTTACTGTAAGACCTGCTTCTTCAGCCGCTTTCCAGCTAGAAGAACCACCGCGAAGACCAATTGTTACGTCCATACCATTTTCTTTCAAGTTCAATGCATGAGCATGACCTTGGGAACCGTAACCTAACACTGTAATTTTTTTGCCTTCCAATTTGCTTAAATTACAATCTGCATCATAATAAACTGTAGTACCTAAAATTTTACCTGCCATATTAGACAACCTCCAAACATATTCAATAGAATATAGATTATATATACTGTACACAATCTAACAAATTTTTGCAAGATGTGGCGTACATTAATTTAGTATCAGTAAGCCAAGTTTTAAGCCTCTGATAAAAAAATTTGATAACTACCGAACCATCACCCATGGACGATCATCTTTCCATACAACTTGTACGGAAAGTCCAAAGACATCAGATAAAATATCATCAGTTAGTACCTTGTGCTTAGGACCTGCATGAATCATCTTGCCCTCACGCAAGATAGCTACATGAGTAATAAACGGTAGTATCTCTTCAATTTGATGTGACACATAGATAATCGGTGTCTGCTGCTCAGCTACCAAAGTGGATACGGTGCGTAAAAACTGCTCCCTCGCTGGTAAGTCCAAACCAGAGCAAGGCTCATCCAAAATCAATAATTCTGGATTTGCCATAATAGACCTCGCTAACAATACCCGGCGCTGTTCGCCAGCAGACAAGGTGCGAAAACGATGACCTTCCAAATAGTCTAGTCCGAATTCAGATAATAATTGCATACCTCGTTGGCGCACCTCAGGTGTTACCTCTTGGTATATACCAATGCTACTAAATGCACCAGAAATAACAATATCTTCAACGACTTGTTTATCCAAGGTTGACTGAAATTGTCCAAGCGCAGAGCTAACAAATCCTAGTCTAGCCTTGATTTTAGGCCACGCATATTTACCAAATTCCTTACCAAACACACGCAAAGTACCCGTTGTGGGAATTTGATAAGCAGGTATCATGCTGAGTAGCGTTGATTTACCAGCCCCATTAAGACCTAATAAAGCCCAATGTTCACCATCCTCTATATGCCAATTTACATTATCTAAAATAGGTCTACCATCACGGCGAAAGCAGACATTTTCATAATGGAGTAATTCACGCCCCACATTATCAGCTCCTACATTTTTTCTCCGCGACTCATAGCGGTGATACCTGTTTTGGCAATTTCAAGAATACCATAGGTTTCCATAATTTGAATGAAGCCACGTAATTTTTCTACACTGCCAATGACTTCAATTATCATAGATGTAGGAGAAATATCTAACACATTACCACGATATACATCGGCAATCTGTACAATTTGTGATCTTGTGGAAGCAGATGCTTTTACCTTGATAAGCATTAACTCACGGCATACCACATCATGATCTTCAAACACTTTAACCTTAACAACATCGATAAGCTTGTAGATTTGTTTTTGCACTTGATCGAGAATTCGGTCATCGGCCTCTACAGTAATAGTAATACGTGCATAACCTGGCTGATTTGTAATACCAGATGTCATTTTTGTAACGTTAAAGCCACGACGGTTAAAGAGTGCCAAAATACGTGTACCAATACCTGGTGCATTTTTTGCAATGATTAAGACTTGATGTTCTTTCGCCATTATAGCACCCCTTTCTTCCCCATCATACCGCTTATCGTGCCGCCTGCTGGAATCATTGGTAATACATTATCCTCTCGTTCAACGCGACAATCCAAGACAATGCTTTCATCCGATGTAATGTATGATTTAAATTCTTTGTTGAAAGTTTCAACATTATCTAGACGCGCTGCTTTCAAGTCAAATGCATCTGCGAGTTTCACGAAGTTCGGACTCACTTCTAAGTCCACATAGGAGTAGCGTCTATCATTGAAGATTTCTTGCCATTGACGAACCATACCAAGATAGCCGTTGTTAATAATAACAATCTTGATTGGCAAATTATATTGGCGAACCATCATGAGCTCTTCACAAGTCATTTGGAACCCGCCATCACCGACAACAAGGATAACTTGCTTCTTAGGCGCCCCTACTTGAGCACCGATAGCCGCTGGCAAGCCATACCCCATGGTACCCGCACCGCCAGAGGTAACGATAGTATGAGGTTTTTTATGAGTTAAGAATTGAGCCGCCCACATTTGATGTTGACCTACATCACTTACGATTATGGCATCATCCTTGGCAATTTTATTAAGCTCAGATAACACATATTGTGCATGTAATACACCATTTTTAGACTCAGGGATTACCATAGGGTATTCCGCTTGCCATTCTCGGATTTGTTCAAGCCACGCGTCATGAGTTGTAGGTTCTACAAGAGCATTAAGCTCCGTTAATACCTGTTTTAAATCCCCTACGATAGGCACGTTGATTGTAACATTCTTATCAATTTCAGCTGGGTCGATATCAATATGGATGATTTTAGCTTTTTTACAGAAGAAATCTGGATGGCCTGTGATGCGGTCATGGAAACGAATCCCTGCAGCAATCACGAGATCTGCCTCATCTGTACTATTATTAGCGGCTACAGAACCGTGCATACCAACCATGCCAAGAGCCAATTCGTGATCTCCTGGGAAGCCACCAAGACCAACTAATGTATTCGTCACCGGGATTTGAGCCTTTTCAGCTAATTCTTTAAGCTCATCCATAGCGCCAGACTTCAATACACCTGCCCCAGCAATGATAAGTGGGCGCTTTGCGTTTTTGATGAGAGTAGCTGCTTTTTTGATTTGACCTTGATGACCTTTATAGGTTGGATCATAGCCTTCAAGATGAATAGGTACTTCGTACAATTTGTTGTATTCCGCCATGGATATTTTTTCTGTTTGAATATCCTTCGGAATATCAATAAGTACAGGGCCTGGGCGACCTGTACCAGCAATAAAATACGCCTCTTTAATGATGCGAGGCAAATCATGAATATCTTGAACAAGATAGTTATGCTTGGTTATAGGCATCGTAATACCTTGGATATCCGCCTCTTGAAAGGAGTCCTTACCGATAAAGGGCCGTCCAACCTGACCCGTAATGGCCACCATAGGTACGGAATCCATGTACGCAGTCATAATACCTGTTACAAGATTCGTTGCACCAGGACCAGACGTAGCAAGACATACACCTACGCGACCAGATACGCGAGCATAGCCATCTGCTGCATGTGCAGCACCTTGTTCATGGCGAACAAAGTAATGTTTAATTTCAGGGAAGCTATATATTTCATCATAAATTGGAATTACCGCACCACCTGGATAACCGAACATATCGGTTACACCAAGGCGATGCAAAGTTTCAAGGACAATGCGTGCCCCATTGATTGTTTCTGCGCTCATAGGAACCCTTTCAACCAGCTATTCAGATAAAATCTCGCTGGAATTTAATCGTTTAATAATGTAACCATTATGTTTGAAAGTATCAATAATGTGTTGGATATGCTCTTCACCATTTGTTTCTACCGTTACTTGCAATTCCACTTCATGGAAACGGTCAAGGTTTTTGAACTGATTATGGTCAAGTTTAATAACATTTGCATCTGCATCGGCTAACATTTGAGATACAGCCACTAACTGGCCTGGTTTATCAGGAAGATTAACGGAGAAGGTAAAGATACGACCACGCAATACGAGACCTTTATTAATCATGGACGATATAGTAAGTACGTCGATATTACCACCGCTGACGATAGCTACCACCTTTTTATCGCGGCACTCTAATTTCTTAAGACCAGCGAGTGGCAAAATACCGGAATTTTCTGCTACTAACTTATGTTTTTCAACAAGTAATAAAAATGCTTCCATCAATTCATAATCAGAAACGGTAATAATTTCATCTACATATTGTTTGATATATTCTAATGTAGTTTCCCCAATTTGACGTACTGCCGTACCATCTGCAATCGTCGCCACTTCATCGAGTGGTACCGGATGATCAGCCTTTAATGCAGCGATTGCACTTGCGGCACCTTCAGGCTCTACACCGATAATCTTAACGCGCGGATTTTTTAACTTTGCCGCTGCCGCAATACCAGATACGATACCACCGCCCCCAACAGGAACAAGCAATACATCTGCATCAGGAAGTTCATCGAGAACCTCGAGAGCAATTGTCCCTTGCCCTTCAATTACATCTTCATCATCGAAGGGATGGACGAACACATAACCATGTTCTTGTTGGAGTTCCATCGCTTTTTGGCAAGCTTCATCATAGATTTCACCATGTAATACGACATCTGCGCCGTACTGTTTTGTTGCATTAACCTTTATAAGAGGCGTGTGTTTCGGCATAACAATAGTCGCTTTAATGCCAAGGCGTTTCGCAGCAAGGGCCACGCCTTGTGCATGATTACCAGCAGACGCAGCGATAACACCGCGCGCCTTTTCCTCTTCTGTCAGCTTTGCAATTTTATTATAAGCTCCACGAACCTTAAAAGAGCCTGTTATTTGCAAGTTTTCTGGCTTGATATATACATCATTTTCGCACTCGTCAGAAAACACATCGCTGTGAAGCAATTTCGTTTTCACCGTGATTGTGCTTAATCGCTCTCGAGCCTCCATAAAATCATATAATTTGTGCATGTACACTATCTCCTCTAGTTAGTATTAAATGAAAGTCTAGTATTAGTCTTCAAATACTTCGATAGCACCTTGTGCAGCAGAGGATACGTGAAGAGCGTATTTTTTAAGATATCCAGTTACATTGGATTTGAACGGTTTCAATGCAGCTTTACGACGAGTGATTTCATCATCAGATACAGCTAGTTCCAATTTACCGTTTGGAATATCGATGTTGATAATATCACCATCTTCAACGATGGCAATGGTACCGCCTGCTGCTGCTTCTGGAGATACGTGACCGATAGAAGCACCACGAGTCGCACCGGAGAAGCGTCCATCTGTCAACAATGCTACATCTTTATCGAGCCCCATACCGGCAATCATAGATGTTGGTGTCAACATTTCACGCATACCAGGACCGCCTTTAGGGCCTTCGTAGCGGATAACTACAACATCACCTTTCACGATTTTACCGCCTGTAATAGCTTCAACCGCTTCTTCTTCGCTGTTGAATACCTTTGCTGGACCAGAGTGAACAAGCATATCTGCATCTACAGCACCGGCTTTTACAACGGAGCCATCTTCAGCGAGATTGCCTTTAAGAACCGCGATACCACCAGTTTCATGTACTGGATTATCCCATGGGTGAATAACATCTTCATCCACAACATGAGCTGCCGCTGCAATTTCACCTTGTGTTTTAAGAGCAACAGTTTTGCAATCTGTATGAAGGCGACCATTTTCTGCTAAACGTTTCAACACCGCAGATACACCACCTGCAGCGTACAAGTCTTCGATGAAGTATACACCAGATGGTGATAATTTAGATAATTGAGGTGTATTTTGGGCGATGCGATCGAAATCGTCTAAGGATAGTGGTACACCTGCTTCGTGAGCAATAGCCGGTAAATGAAGCGCCGTATTAGAGGAGCCACCCAAAGCCATATCAAGAGCTACCGCATTTTCAAAGGCTTCACGAGTCATAATATCTTTAGGGCGAAGGTTTGCTTTTAATACCTCTACCGCTTGCATACCAGCTAACTTAGCTAAACGCAAACGTTCAGAATATACCGCTGGGATTGTACCATTGCCAGGAAGGCCCATACCGAGAGCTTCTGTTAAGCAGTTCATTGTATTTGCCGTATACATACCAGAGCAAGAACCACATGTAGGACATGCCGTATTTTCGATATCAGCTAACTCAGCATCATCCATTTCACCAGTTTGATGTTTGCCTACGGCTTCGAATACGTCGGACAAACCAATTTTTTTACCTTTATGTACACCAGCTAGCATGGCCCCACCAGATATGAATACAGATGGGATATTAAGGCGAGCAGCTGCAATCAACATGCCTGGTACTACCTTATCGCAATTTGGAATGAATACCATCGCATCGAATGGTGTAGCCATAGCAGTAGCTTCGATAGAATCTGCAATAATATTACGTGTAACTAAGGAGTATTTCATGCCGATATGGTTCATTGCCAAACCATCGCAAATACCGATAGTATTGAACTCGATTGGCACACCACCTGCGTTGCGGATACCGTCTTTTACGGCTTGTACAATATTTTTCAAGCCTACGTGACCAGGGATAATTTCATTGAAAGAGTTGGCAATACCGATGACTGGTCTACCCATTTCTTCATCAACAAAACCCAGAGCTTTTAATAAAGATCTGTGTGGTGCACGTGCTACGCCTGTTTTCAAATTGTCACTTCTACAACTCATGTTAATCTCCTCACTTTTGAAAGCATCCACTTGGACAGCTTTCACGACGCATAAAAAAAGACGATTCCAATGAATCGTCTTAAAAGTTTACAAATGATATTCCTTTTGTTTACAGAATTCCTATATACATAAATAATCCTATGTATCCCTTGGAAAATATACACATAAGAAACAAACCATATAGTCAAATCTTATTGATTGTATATTAAACCATTCGCGGAACTTCTAAGACAAAAACGTGTTAAGTTGTTGTTCATAATTCGAATGTCATTAATAATCACGACTAGCGCAATAATCAATAAGCTAATGACTAAACCTAACATGTTTCCTCCTAAAATATTCTGTAATAATAATCACGGAATAATAATAACACGTTATATTATCCCGCGCAAGATAATTCACAATAAATTCTATAGATTCATCATAGTTTTTTTATGAAGTTCACCATACCCAAAAACTATAGCAAACCTAGTAAGGTATAAAAATATAGATATAACAAGAAAAATCCCTCATCGTAGTGAGGGATTGAATATATTATAAAATACCAAAGAGCCACATGCCAAAAGTGCCGCCCCAGAAATGAATGAGGAAACTTACCACAGAAATGGCAAGGCCTACGCGCCACCACGTACCTTGTGGCACATAACCAGCACCGAAGAAAATCGGTGTTACACCTGAACTATAGTGAGTCAATGTACAGCCAGGGCTGTTCATCAAACCAAAGAGCAATATTGTAAACGGAATAGGAGCCCCCATCGCCACTAAAATAGCTGCAAAGGCAGAGAACAGAGCCGTAATACGCGCCGTACCACTGGCAAAGAAATACTGAGAATACACAAAGGTAGCGGAAATGATAAAGGATGCCCAGAACCAATCGAAGCCAGCTAAATGTTGACTTATAAAGTCTGCAAACACAGCTACTACACCAAGTTTACCAAGAAGTCCAGCCATGCCGACAAGCGTGCCCATCCAGATAAGGATATCCCAACCGGTGCGTTCACCCAAGATATCCTCCCACCTAAGAGAGCCAGTCACAACACACGCCAGAACCCCCATCATCGCAACAGCTGTAGGATGAAGCTTAGTCCAAATCGCTGTCGCCCAAAGCAAAATGCAAAGTACAAAGATAATAGCAACAGAAATTTCAGCCTTCGTAATAGGTCCAAGAGCCTCTAGTTCTTTTTGAGCCATTGCAGCAGCCTCTGGTGTTTCCTTAATTTCTGGTGGATAGATTTTATAGATAAACCAAGGCATCAAAATCATACAAATCACACCAGGAATGACACCTGCTTGAAACCATTCCCACCAAGATATATCATAGCCAAACAGTTTAGCACCTAAAGACGTAATAAGCAAATTACCGCTACATGCGGTCAAGAAAATCGTCACAGTAATAGTGTTAATAGTATGTGCCGTCGTCATCAAGTACGCCCCAATGCGGCGGGCCGTATTACCATAAGGTTCAGAACCAAAAGCTAAGGAAATATTTTGTACAATGGGGAATACAATACCACCTCCACGCGCCGTATTAGATGGTGTAGCTGGAGAAATAATCAAGTCCGTACAAGCCAACGCATAGGCAAGCTTTAATGAGCTTGTGCCAAAAGAGCGAATCAAGGTGTACGCAATACGCTTACCAAGGCCAGAATTAATAATACCTCGTGAAAAGAATACGGCCGCTACGATAAGCCACACATTCGCCTCTGCATAGCCACCTAGAGCCTGTACCATAGTGATGGAATTAGTGGCTACGGCTACAACAATACCAAAAAGCGCCATAATGCCCGTTGGCCAAGGTCGCAAGATAAAACCCACAATAGTAGCCGTAAAGATAGCTAATAAATGCCAACCTTCAGGCTTGATTGCCTCTGTATGAGGTAAAAACCAAATGACGAGGCCCACTAAAACGGTAAGGGCCGCTCGTGTAAAAGTATTCATAGAACCTCCACCAGACTCAACAACTTTCCAAGAATTCTTTGATTTTAGGATTTGCTCGTAACATTTCCATCTCTTCAGGGGATAATAATTTCACCTTATCCCGGTCTTGATTTACCAAACAAAGAAAACCAATATAATCACCCTTATTAGCACGGAATTGATGAATTGTTTTGCCTGGAATTTCGATAAAGTCACCAGCTTCTACATCGTGGATTTCATCACCCAATAAGACTTGCCCTTTGCCGCGGAATATCATAACCATATGAGTATGATCGTGATACTCTAAGGTAGAATATCCCCCTGGCAAACATTCAAAATAGCGGAATTGACAGGGAATATCATAAGCACCATCGTATAATACTTGACGTGTTACATCTTTAAAAGGACTACCATCTTGTTTATAAACCAAGGTTTCAATACCATCCCACTTAAAATTTTTAGCATCAAACTTACGTATCATCGTATTACCTCTTTAAACAAAAAAGGGCTGCATCGAAACAAGGTTTCAATACAGCTCCATCGGTTCGATTATTTGAAGAGACGTTTCAAAGTGCCTAGTAATCCATGACTATGTTTTTGTACACCGTCTGTAACGCCTGCCACTTCAAAGCCAGTTCGTTCAATGGCTTTTGTAATAACTTCTACAGATGCTTTTGTTGGATCAAAAGAAACGGTAGCCGTCTTTTCTGGCAAATCTACTTCTGCACTTAATACTCCAGGTAAACCTAGAGATGCACCTTCAACTGTTTCTTTACAGTTATTACACATCATCCCCGGAACGGTAAATACCTTTGTTACAACGCCATTATCTTCGCCACAACCACAATCTTTGCACATAGTGTTACCTCCTATTAATCCTTAGCTTCTTTATGTTTATCGTCGTTCTTAGCCCCTGCTGTTACGTCGATAGTAGTCGCTTTCTTAACGGCTTCTTTCGTTTCATCAACAGCCTTTTTAGGCCCCGAAATAGCATCTTTAAACTCATTGATGCCTTTACCAATAGCTTTACCGACTTCAGGCAATTTACCAGGTCCGAAGATAACTAGAGCAATCACTAATATAACTATTAATTCAGGTGTTCCTATAGACCCCATATGTATCTCCTTTATTAATACTACTACTTATACTCTTTAGTGTACATCATCATAGGCTGCCTTGTCCACATACCAGATCATAGCTTCTTGTGAAAGCACCGCTCCAGGCAATACACGACCAATGCGTTTTTCCCAAGGTAAATCCTCGTAATCTTCGCGTTGATACAATACCTTTGTCAAAGCAGTTCGCTTACTTTCACCAGTTACGGTAAACCAAACCGCATCAGATTTTGCTAAGAACGAAAAGGTCATAGAAATACGTTCCCATACCTTTCCATCCTCAACGGCTACCACGTCTTGATCTGTGACACGCAATGCATGAGAACCTGCAAATAGGCCGGCTGTATGACCATCTTCACCAAGATCGAGCAATGCCAAATCTAGTCCACTTTTTTTACAAGCCTTGAGAACATTCTTAACCTCTTTCTCGTATTCCGCTGCCGCTTCTATTACAGTTTTAGAATCTGTATTGATTGGCAAAAAATGAGCCGCCCCTTTCGCCTTACACAACAAGTAAGGTTTCACGCGATTGAAGTAATTATCCTCATGAGATTGCGGCAAGAATCGCTCATCAGTCCACACAAAGAATATGCGTTCCCAATTGAGGCGTTCAATATATTCTGGGGAATTAAGCAATTCTAATAAACCATTAATAACAGTCCCGCCCGTAATACCAACAACACACGTTTCAGTGCGATTGATTTCCTCGTTGGTGAAAACAATAAAATCCTCTGCCAATGCTTGAACTACATCGCTAGGGCTGTCATAACATTTAATTGTATCTTGAGCCATGTAATAATGACCTCCTAAAACTATTTCAATAGTTCTATTATATACACTTTTTCTGTGTAATGAAAGCAAAACCGATGTAACTCAATAGTTGGAGCCACATCGGTTCTAATTATATTTGTATTTTCTTATGAATTACAGGAAATTCCATTCCGTATATTCATAAATCAATATTATTGTTGACCAAATTTAGGACGGCGACGCTCTGTGAAAGCACGTACGCCTTCTTTGAAGTCCTCTGAAAGGCCTAATTTACATTGGTTTTCTACCTCAAACTTCTTGTACTCTTCCCAACCCGCTAAGAAGCTATTCCACATCATTTCCTTCATAACGCGGTAAGATTGTGCAGGCCCTTTTGCCAACTTCTCAACAAGGCGTCTTGTAGCAGTCTCTAAATCTTCTAATTCACAAACCTTATACACAAAGCCAAGTTCCTTACCCTTTTCAGCAGATACGGCTTCACCGGTCATAACAATATGCATAGCACGGTTCATGCCAATGGAGCGAGTTAATAAGAATAAACCGCCTGCATCAGGAGCAAGACCTACATTTACGAAGGCTTGAATAAAGCGTACGTTATTAGCAGCTACAACAAAGTCCGCCGCCAAAGCCATATTGAAGGCAGCACCTGCCGCAGCCCCTTGAAGGCTCATGATAACAGGTTTTGGTAACTTCTTCATGGCCATAGAAATCTCAGCTACTAGCTCAACGATTTCAAATAAAGACTCAGTATCCCCTTCGTTTACAGCGCGCTCCATCTCTGTTAAATCGCCACCCGCAGAGAACACCTTTCCCTCTGCATTGATAAGCAATGCACGAACACTTTCATCATTATGAGCTTTATCTAAGACCTCAAGGATCTCCTTGCACATCTCGATATTAAAACCATTCGCCACAGTTGGACGATTAAACGTCAACGTACCAATGCCGTTGTCCACTACGTACTGAATTGTATTATAAATCATATGAGTTCTCCTATATGAAAATCCATTTTCGAAAAAATTCGATTATATATCTTTATTATAGGAAAATTAGATGGGGATGTAAATGTGAAATTACTTCTTTTCACTAAACACAATATTAAATAGATTTTCAAATAGAGTAATAGATTCTGGCAAAATAGTTTTATATTCCGTATAGAATGTATATAGCTCTTCATCCGAAATACGAATTACATTCTTCATTTTTTCTAAATTATCAATATAAGGTGCATATAAGTAGATATAATAGCCTTTGTCTTCATAATCTTTAAAATCAAGAGCATCTAAAACTTGCGCTTTCGGACCTTTAACTTGTACTACAGCCTTTTTAACATTATTTACATCACGGGAGATCAATTGACATTCAATTTTTACAGTCGTTGATTTATTAGCAATAGAGTTCGAAAGAAGATAATACCCTTTAACAATTTGAAGATAAGAAATTACTAACTCTTCCAATTCAAAATCTGGTAAGTTTGCTATTACGTTATCAGTTATATTTAAATTAACGTCATAGTAATCTTCACCAGATAATTTATTAAACACAAACTTAGAATATTCAATAATATTGATGCTTTTTATCTTTTCAGTAATACCACCATGAGGTCTATTAAAAGACGCTTTTATCTGACCAGGTACTTCAAGTCCGAATTTATAAGCTTCAACAGGCAAAATCGCACCTATATCTAACTCTTTATTTAAATAGGCCATAGCAGGATTTTTGACTCGACAAATCCAATACACACCATTTAGATCTCTCGTCCAAAACAGATCATTTTCACGGGCCGACTTAAAAATATTTAAAGCAGGATTTAATCGTCGCTTTTGTCCATGTACATACTCTACTACGGTATCATAAAACGCAGAGTAGTCATCAGATTCAAAATCAACACAACTCCAACCTATAGCTAAACATTGCTTTATATTAGAAATTTTCATTTCACCATTTAAACATAAATCTACTAACTCAGATCGGAACTTTGTATCTGTTTTTAAATTAAATCTCGTAACATAATCCTTTTTATATATGATATTGTTTCCCATAATATCCCCCTTAACAAACAAAATATATTTTAACTATACCATAAATAAAACACAAAAACACCTGCAGACATTGTCTGCAGGTGTAATATCCTGTATTCCAAATATTAACGTTTGGAGAATTGGCTTGCTTTGCGGGCTTTTTTAAGACCGTATTTTTTACGTTCTTTCATACGTGGGTCACGAGTCAAGAAGCCAGCTTTTTTCAAAGATTGACGAAGTTCGCCATCTACGTCCAATAACGCACGGGAGATACCGTGACGAATTGCACCAGCTTGACCGGAAGGACCGCCACCAGCTACAGTTGCGATAACATCGTATTGTTCAACTGTATTAGTCAAGTTCAAAGGTTGTTTTACGATCAATTCCAAAGTTTGGCGACCGAAATAATCATTAAGTTCACGTTTGTTAACAGTGATTTTACCTGTGCCCGGTACCAGACGAACTCTAGCAACGGAAGATTTTCTACGACCAGTGCCGTAATATTGTGCTACTGCCATTATATATTCCTCCCTCTAGATTATCGTACGGAAATTTCTAACACTTCTGGTTTTTGAGCTGCATGTGGATGCTCAGGACCAGCGTATACGTTTAATTTACGGTATTGTTGTGCACCCAATTTGTTTTTTGGAAGCATGCCACGAACTGCCATTTCAACAACACGTTCAGGTTGTTTTTCAAGCATCATGGACAATTTAGTGAAACGGGAACCACCTGGGTAACCAGAGTGACGGAAGTATTCCTTTTGTTCCAATTTTTTACCAGTTACGCGAATTTTTTCTGCGTTTACAACGATCACATGGTCACCAGTATCTACGTGTGGTGTGAAAGTTGGTTTATTTTTGCCCCGAAGAACTTTTGCAACTTCGGCAGCAAGGCGTCCTAAAGTTTTACCTTCAGCGTCAACAACATACCATTTCCGTTCAATTGTGTTCGGATTGGCCATATATGTAGTTTTCATGCTGCATATCCTCCTAATAACGTCATAATTCTACCAAAATCAGCTTGTCCTTTGCTTCCGGGGCTAATGGAAACACGACTAAAGCTTACTCAAAATAGTATACAGATTTTATAGGTTTGTGTCAATTAAAATTTAGCAGTTATATGCTGTCATCAAATTAATTTTTTAATACCCACAACATACAAAAACCCGCAGTGCATAGCACTGCGGGTAATGACGCCAAATTATTTGGAGTACAATTCGACGATAAGTGTTTCGTTAACTTCGATAGGAAGTTCTTCACGTTGAGGAAGACGAGTGAAAGTAGCTTTGAAGCCTTCCAAGTCTTTTTCAATGTAAGGAAGTTCGAAAGAACGAAGTTCTTGGAAGTTAGTTTTGAACATTTCGTTATCACGAGATGCTTCGCGCAATTCGATTACATCGCCTGGTTTGCAGGAGAAGGAAGGAATGTCTACGCGACGACCGTTTACCAAGATGTGGCCATGGTTTACCATTTGACGAGCTTGACGAATGGAGTTACCAAAGCCGATGCGATATACAAGGTTATCAAGGCGTTGTTCCAAAAGGATCAACATGTTTTGACCTGTAACACCTTGCATTTTTTTCGCTTTATCATAATAGCGTACGAACTGGCGTTCTAGCAAGTTGTAGTAAGCTTTAACTTTTTGTTTTTCTAATAATTGTGTGCCATACTCAGACATTTTTTTCTGACGTTGGTCTTTTTTGACGCGATTCAAGGCTTTTGCGTGACCGAATACGTTCACACCAAAGCGACGACAAAGTTTGAATCGAGCCTCTCTTCTCGTTGCCATGTGATTATCACCTCATAAGATTAAAATAAACCTGTACCTATACATAATGGTACCCAAGTATAATATCATTTTCATCTAGTTATGTCAATTATCGATACTTGTGAAAGTCATTGAAATAAGTGCATAATCACAATTTTTAATTACACTTTTTTACGATAATACAACGTACTATATCGGTTGTGCATGTTTCATCATATTTTATAGATTTAGATGAAAAATCAATTATAGTATGCTACAATATGAATAAGTAAGGTAATAGGTATCATTGGAGTCTTATGTCTAAGTTGGGGGAATAACATGAAAGAGTTACCTACAATGCAAGAGCTACAAAGTTTTATTACCTATAATAAAACAGGAAGCTTTACATTAGCTGCACAATCTATGAATATTACACAATCAGCTTTCAGCGCTCAAATGAAAAAATTAGAGCGTTTAGTTGGTGTGAAATTAATCTCCCGTTCTACAAGAGGTAGCCGTTTAACACCAGAAGGTGAGTTATTCCTACCAGAAGCAGAACAAGTTCTCGACACATTGGAACGAGCTATCCAATCCATTCGTTTGGCTAGCAAGGTTGAACGCCCAATTCTAAATATTGGCGTATTACGTAGTCTTGGGGATATCCGTCTAAACGGTTACGTTTCCCACTTCTTCCAAAACCATCCTGAATTCTCTGTTAGTATTTACGATATGGAAGAAGAAGAATTGATGCTCGACTTACGAGAAAACCGCATCGATATTGCATTACTCTATTTACCAAATAATAAGGATATGTCCGCGTACGAATCCACTGCGCTTAGAGAAGACGAATTTGTATACTATGCACCAAACTTAGTGAACGGTATGGAAACAGCCAGTTTAAAAGCTATCCAGCAACAACCACTGCTCATGTATCCACCTAAATACTTTATGTATCGCACATTAAAAAACTATGTTGGGAACGGTCAACAAAACCTACACATCCGCGGTAGCCGTCTATCCAATCCATATACAATGATCGACTACTGTCAAAAGAATAAATCTGGTTGCATCGTAGCACGCCAAATTTTAACGTCTTTAAACATCAATGATGGCTTTGTTCCTTTAGAAAAACCATTCAAACTACAAGTGTGCTTCGCATTTAAGAAGAATAATTCTAAAACAGAAACTATGCATACCTTTATGGACTATGTGCACAGCGAATCACCACCACGTTTATAATAACGAATAGACCCCGTATACCTTTTGGTGTACGGGGTTTTACTATAGACAACAAATGACCTAACTATACAAAACAATTGCCCTCTCTTGTCCTAAGTTGTAAAATAGAGAATAGATTTCAATTAATATAGTAAGAATACAGTGAGGTTACTATGCTCTTATCTATTCTATTCTTTATACTAGCAGGACTTGCGGAAATCGGTGGCGGTTATCTCGTATGGCTCTATATGCGTGACGACAAAGGACCTATTTACCTAATCGCAGGTGCTTTTATTTTATTTTTATACGGCATCATCCCCACCTTCCAGCCAGAAGCAAGCTTTGGTAAGGTGTACGCAGCATACGGCGGCGTATTCATTGCCCTCTCTATTCTATGGGGCTGGCTTGTGGACGGCTTACGACCAGATATGTACGATATCATCGGCGGCCTTGTATGCCTCGTAGGTGTATATATCATCATGTATGCGCCACGTTAAATATGCAATTTCCAGATGTGACTATAATAAAAGTTATATTTTTTAGATATAACAATAACTAACTATATATTTTGAAAGTACAACCATAGCAACTATATATTTTTTACATAAAACTATATAAGCATTACAGCAAAAGAAGTACAACTATAGCAGTTGTACTCCTTTATTTATCTACATGACCATATGTATTTTTATACCCATATGTACTTTTTACATACTAAAAAACGGTCATCCGAAGATAACCGTTTGCTTTGGTGGACGATGACAGGATCGAACTGCCGACATCCTGCTTGTAAGGCAGGCGCTCTCCCAGCTGAGCTAATCGTCCATATGTGGTGACCCGTCCGGGAATCGAACCCGGGATACCGCCGTGAAAGGGCGGTGTCTTAACCGCTTGACCAACGGGCCAGAATGGCTCCTCGAGTAGGACTCGAACCTACGACCGATCGGTTAACAGCCGATTGCTCTACCGACTGAGCTATCGAGGAATGGTACGATTGTTATTATATGTTAGATTAATTATAAAAGCAAGCATTTTTTTTAGAACACTATAAAATAGATACTATCAATTATGACTAAAAGACATAACTTTATAAATAAAATTGGTTATCAATAATTTTGATGAGAGAGTCATTAAAATTAATAAAATCTATAGAGCTTAATAATTATAGATATTTACTGTGTTCTAAGGTGATTGTATGACTCCAAATGCATGGGAGTTAGCAATATAAGTATATTGAAGATAATCGGTATACATATGCATTATAGAAAAGTTTAAAAGATTTAGTTGAAAAGTAGTATCAGTTAAGAAAGAAGTGTATTTATCTTATTAGATATAGCCTATGTTTGTGGTTCATTTTAAACCAAATCTATATATAATAAAGTAGGTAAAAATATAAGATATAAAAATCTTATTGATATATGATAGACTATGACTTTTATCACAATGCAGGGCTATTTTAGTGACTAGAGAATAAGGTCTATATAGCCTATTGAAAAACCGAAATATATACAAAAATATTCATGAAAACAATTCTCAAAAACCGAAAAAGCATTGAGAAAACTGTATAGGTAAGGCGTTGAATCCCCCTATATTGTGTGCTACGATTTATGTATAGAGTTAATCTCATCGGTTTGAGATAGATATTCTTTCATATGTTTGAGAATTTTATTTTATCTCATCGGTATTAGAATTAATATTCAACTATTTTCCTGAGGAGGGATTATCTTGCGCGAGATTCAAGTATCTGAAATCACAAAAACAGTCCGTCAAATGTGTATGGACGCAGCTTACCACTTGCCAAAAGACATCTATGAAGGTTTGAAAAAAGGCCGTGAAACAGAAGAGTCTTCAGTAGGTCGTATCGTTCTTGATCAAATTATTAAAAATGCAGAAATTGCCGATGCTGAAGATCGTCCATACTGCCAAGATACTGGTATGACTATGGTATTCTTAAAAGTTGGTCAAGATGTTCATTTCGTTGGTGGTGATCTTACAGAAGCTATCAATGCTGGTGTTGCAGCTGGTTATGTTGAAGGTTATCTTCGTAAATCCGTTGTAGCTGAACCATTGTTCAATCGTAAAAATACACAAAATAACACACCTGCAATCATCTATACTGAAATCGTTCCTGGCGATAAAGTAGATATTCAAGTAGAATTAAAAGGTTTCGGTTCTGAAAATAAATCCGATGTAGCTATGCTCGTACCTGCTGATGGTGTGGAAGGCGTTAAAAATGCAGTCCTTGAAATCGTAAAACATGCAGGTCCTAACCCATGCCCTCCAATTGTACTCGGCATTGGTATTGGCGGTACTATGGACCAAGCAGCAGTTATGTCCAAAAAAGCGTTGCTTCGTGACATTAGCGTACCTCATAAAGATGCAGACTATGCAAAATTAGAAGAAGAAATCATGGAAATGGTTAACAAAACTGGTATTGGACCACAATTGGGTGGCACTACAACTTGTATCGGTGTAAACATCGAATGGGGTGCAACTCACATCGCAGGTCTTCCTGTTGCAGTTACTATCATGTGCCATGCTGCTCGTCATGCTCACGTAGTACTTTAATCGATAGGAGGTAAAAACAATGGCTGAATCAATTCGCATTAATACTGAAGAATATAATGAAGAGTTTTCCCGCAAATTAAAAGTTGGTGATAGCGTTCTTATCACTGGTAAAATTTACTCCGCTCGTGACGCTGCTCATAAAGTTATGACTGAAGCTTTAGCGCGTGGTGAAAAATTACCAATCGACTGGACAAATAAATTCGTTTATTATCTTGGACCAACACCTGCAAAACCTGGTGATCCAATTGGTTCCGCTGGTCCTACAACTTCCGGTCGTATGGATGCTTACACACCAACAATGCTTGACCAAGGTATCAAAGGCATGATTGGTAAAGGTTCCCGTAAACCAGAAGTAGTTGAATCCATGAAGAAAAATGGTTGCACATACTTCGCAGCAGTTGGTGGCGCAGCAGCATTGATTGCAAAATCCATCAAAAAATATGAAGTACTTGCTTATGGTGAACTTGGACCAGAAGCTTTGGCTGAATTGACTGTTGAAGATTTCCCTTGCATCGTGGTTGGCGATACTGAAGGTAATAACTTCTACGAATTAGGCCAAAAACCTTACAGAAAAATCTAATATCACCATTGAGTGATTGAAAGAGGCTTGCTAAAGCAAGCCTCTTTTTGTTGTTAAGCCATAATCATAAGATGTTCATCCGTTACGTGTAGAGTTTAGTCTACCGATTCTGTCGGTTTTATGATAATATACATATAGATTTTATACATTCAATTTGAGTGAGGCGATAACATGACTTCTGTAGAAACTATTCGTCAGTCAACTCGCAACGCGATGGCTGAATTACTTGATTTAGCAAAGGTTCGCGAAGGTCAATTATTCGTTGTTGGCTGTTCCACTAGCGAAATTGTAGGTAAAAAAATCGGCACTGACTCTCACCTTGATGTGGCTCAGGTCGTATTTGATGAAATATACAATGCTGTTAAGGCTAAAGGACTTAACTTGGCTATTCAATGTTGTGAACATATTAATCGTGCACTTGTTATGGAACGTAGTGCGATGACATGGGAGGAGGAAGTTAATGTTGTTCCTCAACGTCATGCGGGTGGTGCCCTGGCTGTGATGGCGTACGAATATTTTGATGATCCTGTGATGGTTGAATTTATTCAAGCTGATGTAGGCATCGATATTGGAGATACTTTCATTGGTATGCACATGAAACACGTTGCAGTGCCTGTACGTCTTTGTGTGAAAGAAATTGGGAAAGCACATGTGACCGCTTGTCGTGTTCGTCCGAAGAGCATTGGCGGTGAGCGTGCTGTATATAATGAAGCATTGATGTAGGGGGATAGTATGTCAAACCTAATACCGTATTTTGTATTAGCCGTCGTGGCATTGGGATTCTTTGCTGTTTGCTATGCTGTATTTAGCGGTGGTGATGGTGAAAGTAAGGCAAAAGAAAAATCCTATAAAAACATAAGTAATAAAAATAATCCTAAAGCGCATAATGATGTTATATTTGCAACGGAGTCGCAAGAGGGCAATGTAACAATCACACATACGAGTGGAACTAATGTATATACTGCATCAATTCCGGATACAGTTGAAACGGTGGTCGGTGAAGAGCGAGAACCGGCTGAACCTCTGGTTGATCCTATAGATACCTCTTATAATAAAAGAAGTACTCTAAAGTCTAATTCAAGTCATGTTTCAGAGGGAGAATATGCGTTAGCATTAGGTTCGGATAATGGAACACCAATAGGTTCGGATAATGGCACACCAATAGGGGATGAAACCATTGTGATGACAGCTGTATCAGATCTTAAGCAAGCTAATCAAGCCAATCAAGGTGTTACTCCGTTGGTGGATAAAACTATTGTCCTCGATGTTGTTACAGATGAACTTCTCAATAGCGCAAACTCTGTTGAAGATACAATTGCTATGGGTGAATCTGTGGAAGCCTTTGAAGCTGATGAAGCGGATAGCATAGATGCTACACAAATGATAGGTGGTGCAAACGAAATACAAACCGCGGAAGGTCCATCGGTATTAGATGAAACGCGTTTGTTTGATGCTTCTGAAATTGAAGCACAATTGGCGGCAACAAGTTTAGCTGAAGAGGAGGAACCGCATGGTCAATGGGCAAAAACGGCACATGAGGATAAATGCGTTGAGTTGGCTATAGCACCATTTGTTCATTCCTTTGGGGTGTTACATGGTGATACGCAACACTATGTAGAATCTATTACAAGAGATGCTTTAGCGGCTCTCAATATTACAAAAATTGTTGAAGTGAATGCATTACTAGAGAATATTGTTATTCAAGAAGCGTTGATGAGTATGCAAAAGGCATATGCCGCTACAAATACAGAGTGGATGAAGTCCGCTGCGTTAGGTGCTTTTCTAGATGTGGTTCAATCTCCTAAATCTAGTACGCCATACCTCGTAGCTTTTGATGCATTACGTGTATTACCTCATTTAACATTAGGTCACTTCCAAGTTATGGCCTTAACATTATTGTTACAATATTCTAGAAATTCTAATAACTATGGATTGATTCACTTCCAACATTATGTGGAAAAATATATTGAGCCATTCATCTCTGATTTACCTCGAAATGATTCCTTCTATCGCCAGCTGGACTACTTACGCTGTACACAAGAAGAACAAGAGCCTATCACTTTATGCCAAGTGTTGTCGAATTCATATCCGTTTGTATTCAACTATCGTGGTTTCTCTAAGGAAGAACTCTTCCGTGCTACAGATGGTCATGGTGTGGATCCACGTTATGTGGTGCGTAGCTTGAACTCCAATCTTTATAAATTAGCCTTGGTAGATGAGTCTTTAGCACCACAATTCTTTAGACAAACACGAATTTCTAATGCTATGGTTCAACGTGATCTTTTAGCTCTGATGAAGAGCAAACCTACTGCTTTCAGGGGACAAGAGGCGCGTGATATCATGGATGATATTTCACCGGTTCTATTGGACTTAGCTGATGTCTTTGATAGCACGCCAATGTCTAAAATTAGCTTAACATTGTTAGGCCTTTACTTAGGTCGTGCTCATGTGAAAGCAACCATTGGTGAAGAATTTGATTTGTCTCATTGGTTCTAATTTACAATTTTAAGCACTATATAGTTTGAAAAATTATATTATATAGTTATTATATACTTAAAACCGTTATATATTTTATGAGTCGTGTAATAAAAAAGTCTCTCAAGATAATCTTGAGAGACTTTTTAGTTTGTTAAATTTAATAGACATTAAGTATTAAAAGGTGTTAAAGCCGAATTCTTCAATGTCTTCAATATTTTTAATTGTTACGGTGCGCCCTGTAATATCAATGAGACCTTCATCGCGAAGGCGTCCTAATTCACGGCTAAGGGCTGTGCGAGATACATTGAGAACCTCAGCCATTTGCTCGCGGTTGTGGGGTAATTGAATTGTGTTAGAATGCTGACGTTTATAAATATCTGTTAAGTACGCAAAAATCTTTTCGCGCATCCCTTTTAATGTGAGGTAGTGGACTTTTCTGGTTAATAGAATTGCTTTTTCAGATAAATCCTCTAATAGATTAGATAGGATTTTAGTTTGGCATTGATGACAATCCGGTAATGTTTTAATAAAGGTTTCAAGGGGAATAAACATAATTTTAGTTGCTTTTGTTGCTTTAATGGTAGCAGGCCATAAAGGCTGTTTGCTAAATAGTAGTGCTTCTCCAAAAATATCTGATTGCTCTAAGTTTGCCATAATAACCCGTTGCCCCATTACATTTTCACGAGTCAGTAAAGCGCTGCCTTCAAGAATGACACCAATACCCTCCATAGGATCTCCAGCGAGGGCTATAAAATCATTTTTTTGGTAACTGTGGATGATAACTTTGGCATTATTTAAATAGCTACGCAGCTCTGGCTCTCCTAATGTATTGAATAAAGGACATTTCACGAGGGTGGGCATATATTGATTAATGATATCGTTTGAAAGTATTTGTTTCATAAGCACCTCCGGTGTGATAAAGTCTATAGCAATTAAAAATGATTATTGTATAATAAAAGTATAAGACTAAATGGTCTACCTGTTCCATAAGGGAAGTCAGGAAAATTTTTGAAAAAGTTTTTATTTGTTGCTCAAGCTACAGAAATTGTATCATCTTTACGTTATACTTTCAAATGTAATCAATCAGACAACTGATAAAACATCAGTGTAATGTATAGGTTTTATATTATCTAGCTTGACTGCGAGGAAGTCTCGCAAAGGAGGATTTTTAAATGAGTATGTTCTGTTATCAATGCGAACAATCTGCAGCACCAGGTGGCTGTACTGTACAAGGTGTATGTGGTAAAACTGCACCAGTTGCTAACTTACAAGACGAATTAACTGCTGCCTTAGTTGGCTTGGCTCGCGCTTTAGACGTAAAGGGTCATACTAAAGAAGGTATCGATTATATTATGCGCGGTTTGTTCATGTGTGTAACAAACGTAAACTTCTCTGAAGACCGCGTTCAAGAATTCATTGACGAAGTAAATGCTTACCATGCAAAAGTGGATAGCGCTCAACAAAATTTCGATTGGGAACAATTGTGGAAAGGTGAAGAAGACATCGTATCCCTTCGTTCCACATTATTGTTAGGTATGCGTGGTATGGCTGCATATGCATGGCATGCTGCTCGCCTTGGCTTCCACGATGCTGATGTTGACGCTTGGTTCGTTAAAGGCATGGTAGAATTCGCTAAAGATCACAGTGCTGAAGAATGGCTTGATCTTTTGATGGAATTTGGTCAAATTAACTTGAAATGTATGGCTGTTCTTGATAAAGCTAATACTGAAACATATGGTACACCTGTACCAACTACAGTTCCTTTGACTGTAGAACCAGGTCCTTTCATCGTTGTAACTGGTCATGACCTTCATGACTTGAAACAATTATTGGAACAAACTGATGGTAAAGGTGTAAATATCTATACTCATGGTGAAATGTTGCCTTGCCACGCTTATCCTGAATTGAAGAAACATCCTCAATTGAAAGGTAACTTCGGTACAGCATGGCAAAACCAACAAAAAGAATTTGTTGATGTTCCTGGTGCATTCTTGTTCACTACAAACTGCATTATGCCACCAAAAGAAAACTACAAAGCTAATATCTTCACTACAGATATGGTAGGTTTCGATGGTTGTGCACATATCGAAGAAAAAGAAGATGGTACTAAAGACTTCTCCGCAGTTATCAACCGTGCTATCGAATTGGGCGGCTACAAAGAAGCTCAAGAATTCACTGGTATCAACGGTGGTCATGAAGTAACTACTGGTTTCGGTCATGGCACAGTATTGGGTATTGCTGATAAAGTAATTGACGCTGTAAAAGCTGGCGCTATTAAACACTTCTTCTTGGTAGGTGGTTGTGACGGTGCTAAAGTAGGCCGTAACTACTACACTGAATTCGTTAAACAAACTCCAAATGATACTGTAGTATTGACATTGGCTTGTGGTAAATTCCGTTTCAACGACATGAACATCGGCGAAATCGGTGGTATCCCTCGTATCCTTGATATGGGTCAATGTAACGATGCTTACTCCGCTATTCAAGTAGCAGTAGCTTTAGCTGGTGCATTTGAATGTGATGTAAACGATTTGCCATTGACATTGGTATTGTCCTGGTACGAACAAAAAGCGGTATGTATCTTGTTAACATTGTTGGCATTGGGTATCCGTAACATTTACATCGGACCTTCCTTGCCTAAATTCTTCTCCAGCAATGTATTGAACATTTTGGTAGATAAATTCCAATTACATCCAATTACAACTCCAGAAGCTGACATGAAAGCTATCTTGGGCTAATAGGATCTATTAATCTGTTAACCACAGTCCTACGTCCCCTCTCTTTTATGATTTAGGACTGTTGTTATAAATAACGCACCTAGGGTTATCCTTAGGTGCGTTTTTTTACTATTATTGTGAAAGCTATCTATCGAGTGTTTGTATATTGATGGGGCCCAGTTTTGTATCCACAACTTAGTTAAAAAGGAAAGACTATACTTCTTTGCTCCTCGTGACCTGATGTCGCTGCATAAGTATAGTCTTTCCTTTTTATAACTGTAGATATAAAGGCGGCCCATCAACATACTACTCTGTAGATAGCTTTATCCAAAATAGTATGTGGTGCTGATAGAGGCGCTTCGGCCCTCAATAGGTTGTGCCTGTTAGTAAAACATTTGTAGAATATAAGTCCCATCAATATACAAAGTTTTAGAACAGCTTTCACAAGCATAGTAGTCCTCTGTAGACAAACAAATATGCCTCTAATGTGCATATAGACATTTATCAATATTGATTGTTATACTATAGGTAAAGTAAGATTTTCTCACATTATTTATGTGTATATAGAGGCGTGTATGAATAGTATTTTTGATATTATAGGGCCTGTTATGATTGGCCCGTCTAGTTCGCATACAGCTGGTGCTGCGCGGCTAGGTAAGATGGCGCGGTGCATTTTCCGTTCCACACCTAAAAAGGTAGATTTAACCTTATATGGCTCTTTTGCTAAGACCTATAAAGGCCATGGTACAGACCGTGCTTTGATTGGCGGTTTGTTGGGGTTCAAAGAGGATGATACGAATATTCGTATTGCTCATAAATTAGCTGAGAAAGAGGGGATGGAGTATAACTTTATCGAGTCTCCTCTCGATGTAGGTCATCCTAATGTAGTTCGTTTTGATATGTACGATGAACATAATCGTCATATGACTGTTATTGGTCGTTCTCTTGGTGGTGGTCAAATTATGATTACCGAAGTAGATGGCAATGATATGTCTATTACTGGCGATGAGTTTACCCTTGTCGTATTTCATGAGGATAGACCTGGTGCCATTTCTCTTGTGAGCCAAGCATTGAGTGAATCTGATATTAATATTGCTACCATGCGTGTGTTCCGTAAGGGTAAGCATAAGGATGCAGTGATGGTTATTACTACGGATACGGTAGTAAATCCTATTACCGTTCAGTTTATGCGCGAGTTCCCAGGCATCCAAGATGTGATGACCTTTGAAGCGTTATAGGAGGGCGAATGATGAGTTATGCATACGATACAATTGCAGATATTATTCGCTTAGCAGAGGAAAATAATATTTCCTTCGGTGACGTAGTACTGCGTTATGAGTTAGAAAATTATGACCGCAGTGAAGAAGCGGTTATTCGTGAAATAGAGCATCGGTTAGATATCTTTGAAGGGTCTATTCAAGATGGTATAGACTACGCGGAAAAAACAGCCTCTGGTATGTCTGGTGGTCAGGCGGCACAGCTTAACGGTCAAACTCCTAGATTTATGAGTGATATTGCGTATAAAGCTATGACCTATGCTATCGCTGTAAATGAAGCGAATGCTAAAATGTTCCGCATTGTTGCTTGCCCTACAGCAGGATCCTGTGGTGTTATGCCTGGTGCTGTGAAAGCCGTAGCTGACCATTACAAGTTAGATAGACCTACTGTAGTAAAAGGTTTCTTGGCCGCTTCTGGTATTGGTAATGTCGTAGCGAATCGCGCTTGCGTTGCTGGTGCTGTTGGTGGTTGCCAAGCAGAAATTGGCACTGCTGCTTGTATGGCTGCCGGTGCCATTGTAGAAATGATGGGCGGCACGCCGCGTCAAGTCGGCCATGCTATTGCATTGTGCATGAAAAATTTATTGGGCCTAGCTTGTGATCCTGTGGCGGGTCTCGTAGAGGTACCATGCGTTAAACGGAATGGTTTCTATGTAGTTCATGCTATTACAGCATCTGAATTGGCGTTGATGAATATTGAAAGTCAAATTCCGCCAGATGAAGTTATTGAAGCGATGAATAATATTGGTCGCGCTATGCCAGCTGCATTGCGTGAAACAAGTGATGGTGGCCTTGCGGTAACACCGACAGGCACAGCTATTGCAGAACGAGTGCAATCCTTATAGGATTGCACTTTTTTCATGCTTTCATTTGTAGTAAAATAAAGATTAGACTAGTTTAGAAAAGGGGGTGTGCATGATGGAACAAGCCAATCGAATATTGACTGTACTAGAAGAGGCTGGCTATGAAGCGTATATTATAGGCGGAGCTGTACGCGACATATTAATGCATCAAAAACCTCATGATTTCGATATTGTGACGTCTGCACGTCCCGATACGGTCATTGATGTTCTCCGCAGTCATGATATTCAAACCACAGACCTTGTTGGTAAATCCTTTGGCGTTGTGGTGGCAACATTAGAAGGTAAACAGTATGAAATCGCTACGTATCGAACCGAGCGATATGGAGCGGATAGTCATCGACCAGAAGAAATATCCTATGCTGATACCTTAGAGGAAGACGTACTGCGCCGTGACTTCACGGTTAATGGCATGGCTATGAACCGCTATGGTGAGGTCATAGACTTGGTAGGGGGACGCCGAGACATCAAGCATAAAACGTTGCGAACCATTGGCAATGCAGAGAAACGCTTTGAAGAGGATGCATTGCGATTATTTAGAGCCTGTCGCTTTGTAGCAAAGCTAGATTTTTTACCGACCGAAGATCTTTTAGAGGCTATGCCAAAGGCCTTTCATCGTGTACCTGGATTATCTCTCGAACGAGTTCGCAGTGAACTGGATCGATTGATGCTAGCGCCTGCTGTAGCGAAGGGACTTGATGTATTGGTGCAATCGCGATTGGCCGAATGCTCTTGCCGCGTCATAGAAAATGGGGTGGCTCGTGAAGTTCCTATTTTACCGGAGCTATATCATCTTGTGGATTTACCACAAGAAAAAGACTTTCATGAATTTGATGGTTGGTATCATACATTGGCCGTTGTATCTCATACAGAGCCAGACTTAACATTGCGTTGGGGCGCTCTATTACACGATGTGGCGAAGGGGATGCCTACGGTGCGAGCTGTTATTGATGGCCGCTTGACAGATCGTGGCCACGATACATTAGGCGCTGAGATGACAGAGACGTTGCTCACCCGTTTAGGGTATCCGAAAGCCTTTGTGCGCCGTGTAGCTTGGATTGTAAAAAATCATATGCGCTTTCACTATTTTGTACAAAATGGAGAAGCTAATGAGAAAAAGTGGATCCGAAAAGAAGCTCGCAGTGGTGAGTTCCGAGATAGTCAAATCATGCGGACCGCATGGGAGCAATTAGCTAAGGTTTGTGCTGCTGATGTACTAGGCTGTGGGAAGCCCTATGCATCAACGGATGGCACCTTAGCCTTTGGTGAATGTATGGCAGATCTTAGCCTAGAGATGCCTATCCATACAAAGGATTTAAATTATGACGAACGAGTTATTAAGCTTGCAGGGAAAAAAGTGGGGGAAGGATTGCAGTATTTATTAGGTCAGGTTCAAAATGGGGTGATTCCCAATGAACCAGATGCATTATATGATGCATTAGACCATAAGTTACGCCGTCCAGTGGAGAAATGATGAAGTTATTAAATAAAGCGTTATTACGCATGAGTGATTGGAGTCGCACTACGTGGTGCCTTGCCATACTCATGACCGTTGCCTTCGTCCTTATCGGGCGTTTAGCACAGTTACAGGTCTTTGATACCTTTGACCTAGAGAAGAAAAACTTATTACAAGTTCAAGTAGATAGAAAATTACAATCGCCGCGTGGTACAATCTATGACCGTAATGGCAAGCCTTTGGCGATGAGTGTAGTTACAAAATCTTTATATGCGGATCCAAAGATGATTAAACAGTCTCCTCAAGAGATTGCGGATCTCATCTCACCGTATGTAACGATGTCAAAAGAGAATATTGTGAAAGCTTTGCAAGAGGATACCGCCTTTGTCTGGTTGAATCGTATGATGGATGCAGATAAATCAAAAGGGGTACAACAAGTTATTAAGGATAACAATATTGCAGGTCTCAATTTCGTTGAAGAATCTAAGCGCTATTATCCAAATGGTGTCTTAGCGGCACAAGTATTAGGCTTTGTCGGAACTGATGATAAAGGTCTTGATGGTCTAGAAATGGTTCTTGATGACGAATTAAAGGGGGGCGTACAACAAGAAATTGTAGCTACTGATAATAAAGGGAATGCCATCTTTGGTTCCGTACTATCTAAATTTTTACCAGATAAGGGTAAAAGCGTAACTTTAACCATCGATGCAACAATTCAATTTATTGCAGAACGTGCTCTTGATAAGGCGATGGTTGATACAGGAGCTAAGCATGCCAGCGTTATCGTTATGGATCCAAAGACCGGTGAAATATTAGCGATGGCCAATCGTCCAAGTTATGATCCTAATAACTACAACCAAAGTGGTGAAGAGGCTTTCAAAAATATTGCGGTTACCAATTTATATGAACCAGGCTCTACATTCAAACCTATCATTGCATCTGCAGCTCTTGCAGCAGGCAAATGGAAGTTAGACACTGTGTATAACGATAAAGGGGCCTTCGCTGCCAATGGACATATCATTAGAAACTGGAATGGTGAGGGATATGGTCCTGTTCGTTTGCTAGATATTTTGAAGTACTCTATTAATACTGGTATGGCTGAAATTGGTACATTAACAGGTGCAGATATTCTCTCGAAATATGTACGTGATTATGGCTTTGGCTCTGAAACAGGTATTGAATTGCCTGGTGAAGGAGCAGGTATTTTGTATAATCCAGAGGATATGAGTAAGCTAGACGTTGCGACTATGTCCATCGGTCAAGGTATTGCGGTTACACCATTACAAATGGTTCGCGCCTTTGGTGCACTTTCTAATGGTGGGGCTATGATGAAACCACATATCATCAAGTCTTATAGTAACTCTCAAGGCGATGTAACAAGTACGACTGAAACATCTGTTGTGGGACAACCAGTTCCGGCGGAAACCGCTAAAACCATTGTAGATATTCTAGAAAAAGAAGTATCCGAAGGTGGCGGCACAAAAGCGATGGTAGAAGGTTATCACTTCGGCGGTAAAACTGGTACGGCGCAAAAACTAGATACCAAACATGGCGGTTATCTCGACGGACAATACATTGCGTCCTTTATTGGCTTTGGCCCTGTAGAGGATCCCAAATTTGTAGTTCTTGTCGTTATTGATGACCCACAAAAGGGTTCTTATTATGGTAGTCAAATTGTAGCCCCTGTATTTAAGGACATTGTATCTCAACTTGTACGGTATTACCAAATGAGTCCGTATGTTAAAGAAAGTACACCAGTAGCTGTTAAAGCTGCTAATACATTACCTGAACCAAAACCGGGAAGTGATGGTTCTGTTACATTGCCTAACTTTACTGGTTTTACCTATGGTGAAGTGCGTGATTGGTTACATAAGGCGGGACTTGCCTTTAAACCGGATGGAACTGGTACGGCTACATCTCAAGATGAAAGTAGCGGTACAACTGTTCAGGCTGGTACAGCAATTACTGTTCATTTCCGTAGATAAAACGAATTCGGTCATAATTAGAAATTATAGACAGTTCGTTATATAATAGAATAAGAGACTTAGGTGCCTCTCCGGAGGCACCTTATTTTATAGATAGTTTGAATGAATGGAGATACACATGATCGAATTACGCGGTAAAGCAGTAGCAGATGCTCACAAGGCGATTTTACAAGAAAAAGTTGCAGCAATAGGGGACTCTGTAATTACTATGGCAGTATTACTCGTTGGTGAAGACCACGGTGCTCATATGTACGCTACATTTATGGAAAAGACAGCAAAGAATTTTGGCTATGGCTTTGTATTAAAACAATTACCTGAAACGGCTACACAGGATGAAGTGGTGGCAGCATTGCAAGAATTAAATAATGATGCGGCTGTTCATGGAATTTTACCGTTAATGCCGATGCCTAAACACATTGATACTGAGGCTCTTATCGATATGCTAGATCCTAAAAAAGATATCGATGGTTTAACTACGTATAATATTGGCCTTGTAACTGCAGGCAAAGGTGGTTTTGCCCCTTGTACTGCTAAGGCGTGTATGGCAATTTTGAATCACTACGATATTCCTGTAGAGGGGAAACATGTGGTAGTAATCGGTCGTAGCCAAGTTATTGGCAAACCAGTAGCTCTTATGACCCTTGGTGCACATGGTACTGTTACAATGTGCCATTCTAGAACTCCTGATTTGGCAGAGCAAGTAAAACGAGGCGATATCGTTATTGCTGCAGCTGGTCGTGCTCATATGATTACAGCAGATATGATTAAGCCAGGTGCTGTTGTTATCGATGTAGGCATTAATGAACTAGAAGGTAAGACGGTAGGCGATGTTGATTATGAAGCGGTAAAAGATATTGCATCTGCCATTACTCCAGTGCCTGGTGGTGTAGGCTCTGTAACGACTACTATGATGCTTGAAGCTGTATATGAGGCATACCATGCATGAGATGTCTATAGCAGAAGGCATACTTGATGTAGCCCTCGATACGTTACGCCAACACGATGCATCTGTGATCCATTCCGTTCAACTCGATTTGGGCCTTATGAGTGGAGTAGAGCCAGATTCTCTCCTCTTTTGCTGGGAAGCAGTTACAAAGGGGACTGCAGCTGAAGGTTCGCGTATAGAAATTAACACGATTCCTATTGAAGGAAAGTGTTTAGATTGTGATAAAATATTTTCTGTAAAAAATTATACGTTTATTTGTCCTTATTGTGACAGCCATTTCGTACAAACTATAGGCGGTCGTGAGTTACAAGTGACCTCTATGGATATCGATTGATAGAAAGGTTAGGGCATGCAAGTTCAAGTTAAAACTAATGTACTGGCAAAAAACGATGCTATTGCAGAGGCTTTACAACAGTTGTTTAAGGAAAAGAATATATTTGTATTTAATCTGTTAGGTTCACCTGGGGCAGGTAAGACTTCCCTTTTGGAGGCAACCCTACAAGATTTAAAAAAGGAGTATCGCTTAGCCGTTATTGAAGGCGATTTATTTACGGCAAAGGATGCCAAGCGCATTCATGAGTTGGGTGTGCCTGTTATCCAGATTAATACGGTTGGTGGGTGCCATCTCGATGCACAGATGATTCAAGATGCCTTAGGTGATCTGAATCTTGATGACCTCGATATGATTATTATCGAAAATGTAGGCAATTTAGTGTGCCCTGCGGAATTTGAGATTGGTGAAAACATGAAAGTGACGGTTTTATCTGTTACCGAAGGTGAAGATAAGCCCCTTAAGTATCCGTTAATCTTTAAAGAGTCTAAGGCCATCCTTATTAACAAGATTGATTTATTGCCCTATGTGCCTTTCAAAAAGGAGCAGGCAATACAAGATATCCGTAATTTAAATCCAAATGGAGAAATTTTTGAAGTAAGTTGCACGGCCCACAACGGTCTTGAACCATGGTTGAATTGGTTGCGTGCACAGTTGGAGAATAATCGATGAACTATTCTATGAAGAGCCGTATTGTAGCGGCCCTCCTTGTGGGCTTGTGTGCTACTACAATCAGTTATGCAGCAGAGCCTGCCATTTCCACTGTTAATCCAGTTGCAGTAGAAACTACTGATGACACTAACGTTGTAGCTCAAGATTCCGCTAATGCGAGCAATGATGGTAGTGTAGATGGAACTGGTGAGGTTGATAGCTTGTCTTACCTTGATAATGCACCAGTTAGAGTTGTTAAGCTAGATCCAAAAACGAAAAAGGAAGGTTCTAAAACCGGATGGCTCGCAGAGCAAATGGCTGTAACTGAATTTGGTGATTCTATACAATTCTGGCAAGCGGCTAGTGAGAACGAAGGTCCTTTGCCGAGTATCACTCAAAATAATTTAGCTGATATTGGTAAGTCTTATACGGCAAACAGTTTACCGCCTTTAGGTTCTCAAGATGACTATGCTATCGGCACATACCGATTGGGAGATCAGTTTGAAGTTCCAAAAGATGTAGAAAAAACTGAGGTACGTGATAACTTTACTACGTATTACATGAAAGATGTAGCAGTAACTGTATATACTGGACCTGCTCAAGAATTGTTGGTTAACAATCAATTACGTGGGCAAGGGGCGACTTACTTCTTTGAACCAAATACTATTACAAATATTCATAGTACGAAAAAAGGCTCTAATACAGTACGCGACATTGGTCCTGGTAGCACACGGATGGAATTGATATTTGCCTATGGCAGTCCTAATGCGATGTGGCGTGATAAGAAAAATGAGACATATATTTTCCTTTATGAGGGGCATTCCGAAAATTCATTGCCTCAAAAAAAGGAGTTTAAGAGTCCCGTAGAGAATACAAATAGTAATAGCCAACAACAATCTATGCTTGGTCAGCAAAAAGAATATATTGCTTTCACCATTAAACAAAGTAATATAGAGGCTGTAGATATTATTAGTGGACAAGTATGGCCTAGATTTGGATTGCCGAAAGCTGAAGTGTATGATTTTGAAGCTGGTACACTTACGGCTGATGATTTTGTATTGCGTGGGTTCAAGTTGAATGACCATTTTGTTAATGATCCTAATAATGATTGGAAACATCAAGGCATATTGTTTGGTTCCACTTTTATTGGCTATAATGAATACGGTGTGAGTGTAGATAAAAAAGATCTTATCAATCGCGTATTATTAAATGTGTATACGCCTACACGTCGTGGAATCGCAATGGGTGATACCAAATATTTATTGCTCTTTGTGTATGGTATGCCAACTCGTATTGTTGAATCTACAACAAAGGCGGGGACGTCTACCGTATATGAATATAAAAATCCAGCGGCAAGCAACTCTTATTTACAGTTTGCCCTAGATGATAAAAACCAATATATCAAATCCGTTATGTTATCTGACCGTCCTGTAAAATAGGATAGGTCACAGCGAGGAGGCAAAGGGTATGGTTACTGTACAAGATGTAAAAGAACGTTGGGAAAAGATTCAAGGTGATGATGAACGTATATTGTTTATCGTTGGTGGTCCAGGTTCTGGTAAAAGTTTGCTAATTCGTGAACTGTCTGAGCAGAAGGGCTGGAAATACTTGGAAGCTAAGCAACTCATCGAGGAAGAGTTTTTGCTCGTGCCTCGTGATGAACGGCCTCAATTAGCGGAAGAAGTTATTTGCCGTGCTCTTAGTCGTAGCGATACGGAAGTAGTTCTGCTAGATGGTATTAATGTATTCTTTGCACCTATCTTAAATCTAAAACCATTTGAGTTGTTAAAAACTATTAGTAAGAAGTATCCTATTGTCGTTGGCTGGCGTGGACATATTGAAGGGGACCAGTTGTACTTAGAACATAACAATAATCCTAAACATGCTGTAGTTAGTATTGCACATCCAGATCATGTTATTGCAATCGACTAAATGTATGTTTGAACATATTGGTTGAATATAGAAAAAGCTTTAAATGTATAGAAGGAGATAGCGGTCTATCTCCTTTTTTAGTTATATAATTACAGTTATTAGGTAAAAATATAGTTTTGTAACTTCCTATTATTTGATTCTGCTAAAACTGGAATATGGATGGTAGTAAGTATGGACTGGTAAGGAATGCAACTATGTAAAGGTATATAAAGAATATACTAGTAAATAAAAGTTGATTGCTAGATATATTCTGAAAACAAGGCATTTTATAGAGGATTGATAAAATATAAATTTTTTTGACAAAATACTTGCATAGGGTATCGTTTCATGTTATTATGATTAAGCACTAAGGGTGACCACAGTGAACGAAAAAACTTCAAAAAAGTTTTTAAAAGGTTCTTGACACTTAGTGTGCTAGGTGATACAATTCATCTTGTCGTAATGATGCTGGCGTAGCTCAATAGGTAGAGCAGCTGACTTGTAATCAGCAGGTTGTGGGTTCAATTCCTATCGCCAGCTCCATTTTATTTATGGAGGGATTCCCGAGCGGCCAAAGGGAGCAGACTGTAAATCTGCCGTCTTCGACTTCGAAGGTTCGAATCCTTCTCCCTCCACCATTCATAGCGGGGTGGAGCAGTTGGTAGCTCGTCGGGCTCATAACCCGAAGGTCGCAGGTTCAAGTCCTGTCCCCGCAACCATAAAAACCACAGTGAAATGATCGTTCATTGTGCTGGTGTAGCTCAGTCGGCAGAGCGTATCCTTGGTAAGGATAAGGTCACCGGTTCAATCCCGGTCACTAGCTCCATACATGGCGGCATAGCTCAGTTGGCTAGAGCAATCGGTTCATACCCGGTGTGTCCGCGGTTCAAATCCGTGTGCCGCCACCATTAAACCTCACCTTGGTGGGGATTTTTTTATTTCTTTACATATGACATGCTATTCTAAGACTTTGTATATATGGTATAATAATAGGTAAGGAAATCTTATATTCCATTG